>SBBU01000198.1 GCA_005239585.1 Planctomycetaceae bacterium | reverse complement strand
TGAAACATCTGGTGATTTGCTTTTTCAGAATACTCTACAGAACTTGCGCCATAACATTTTCTGGTAAGTAAATCGATCTTGTCAATGATTTCATCATTTGTGGAGTAAATAAATCTTGGTTCAGAGCGATAGATTGCATTTTTTATTACCTCTTTGGCAAGATCGACTGAACCTTTTGATCCATGGGTAAAGGGGCTAGAAACAGCTACTCCATCGGCACCGAAATCGCGTGCCAGCTTTTTGACGAGTTCTATTTCTCTATCAGTATCTCCCTCGAAATAGTTAATGGCAACAATGGCTGGTGTCCCAGTCGCCTTTACGATCTCAATCATTTGAGCAAGATTCCCGGCGCCATGTGTCAATGCATCTTGATCTGGTTCATATAGTTCTTTCGGAAGAGGCTTGCCCGGTTGAATCTTGTATTTTCCAGAGTGCATCTTCAAGGCCCTGAGTGTGCATACGATTACAGCAGCGCTCGGGGCAAGACCTGATGTCCGGCACTTGATATCAACAAATTTTTCGAATCCTAGATCAGCACCAAAGCCACATTCAGTCACAACAAAATCGGATATCTTTAGCGCGATTTGATCAGCTATGATTGAGCTGTTTCCATGTGCCGTGTTACCAAATGGTCCTGTGTGAATTAGGCAAGGGGTGTTTTCTGTTGTTTGGAGCAGATTCGGTTTTAGTGCATCCTTTAGTAGGGCTGCCATTGCACCGGCGCATCGAAGATCTTTGCTTGTGATTGCTTGTCCTGTTGAAGAGACGCCAACAACTATTTTTTCTAATCTTGATCGCATGTCATCGTAGGATGAGGCAAGTGCGAGTATAGCCATTACCTCGGAGGCTACGGCAATGTCAAAACCCTCTTTTCTTGAGAGTTTGGGATTATCGGATTGGACTGTTACTGTACGAAGTGCCCTGTCGTTCATATCAATAACGCGTCGCCAGAGGATTTGTGATGTGTCAATAGATAGCTTATTGCCATGATAGATATGGTTGTCTATTACAGCTGAAAGCAAATTATGGGCAGAAGCCACGGCATGGATATCACCGGTGAGGTGAAAGTTTATCTCTTCCATGGGGAGTACTTGACTCTTACCACCGCCTGTTGCCCCGCCTTTTATCCCGAAAATAGGGCCAAGAGAGGGCTGTCTTATTGTGCAAACTGTTTTCTTCCCGAGCTTGCCAAGCCCGAGTGAGAGCCCAATTGTTGTAACAGTCTTGCCTTCACCAAGAGGGGTAGGAGTGATTGCAGTAACTGCTATGTAATGTCCTGCCAGTTTATTTCCAAGTTTGTTTAGGACGTTAAGATTTATCTTGGCTTTATAGTTACCATGTAGTTCCAATGAATCAGAGGGGATTCCAAGCGATTCAGCTATCTCAATTATGGGTTTCAGAGTTATGGAGCGGGCAATCCCAGCATCTTCATTTAATGACCCCATATGCGGCAACATTATACTCTGAAATTGTAAAAGAAGTCAAAGCTATGTATCATATAGATTATAGCACTTTCTAGTCGATTAAAGGTTTAGATAATGGAATTAACTGCGAAGAAGAGCATATTGGGGCCAATTTTCTTTGTAGCATTCCTTCTCCTCTCAAGTGCTTTCATTTTGGGTCAATTCTTCACAGGTGTAGATGAGGAGTCGTTTTTGCCTTTTGGTGCAGCATTTGGGATTTTTGTATATCTTTTGACTCTTGCGGATATTAGGATTGGAATAGGGATTTGTATCCTTGCTGTTGGACTTTCACCGGAGTTTACTATTGGAGGTATACCCAATTTAAGACTTGAAGACTTTCTTGTCCCAGTGCTTGTATTTGCTTGGATAACAAGAATATTACAGCAAAGGGAAAAACTGGAGCCAAGTGTTATTGTGGCAAGCTATTTTCTATATTTTGCCATAGGGGTAGTTTCACTCCTGTTTGGATTGATGAATGACTCAGTGAAAACAATCTATTCAGTCCTGGTTACCGTAAAATTTCTCGAATATGGACTTATTTTACTATTAGTTATGAACAATTTAAAAACCCTTGAGGATGCAAAGGCTATAATAATTTTTATAATAGCATGCTCTGTAGTAACATGTCTTTACAGTTTTATTATTACGCCTGCGAAAGGCAAGGTGATGGGACCATTTGGGGAAAGTGCAAACATACTTGGTGGATATATAGTAATGAATATGGGGGTATTATTGGGTTTTTATGCCTTTCTCAAGAGTACAACTACTAGAGCTGTTGTATCACTCTTGCTTCTTTTTCTTTTTTATGTGCTTATTTACACACATTCCAGGACATCTTGGAGTGCTCTTATCTTAGGATTGCTTATTTTCAGCATATTAAAACGTAAACACCTGCTGGTTGCGTTTTTTGCCCTTATGATAATATTTCTCATTGCAGCGCCGCAAGAATTGCTTGAAAGAGGGATTACAATCTTGTCAATAGGTACAGAGCAGGCCCCGCCTGCATGGCAGGCTAGAGTTAGTTCTTGGAATGATTACTTTGAGATCATCCAGAATAATCCCATTCTTGGCAAGGGCGCGGGTTTTGTGCATCTGGGTGATGTTGACAATGAATATGTAAGAGTGCTTGTTGATTCTGGTTTAATAGGGTTTCTAAGCTTTTTGTTTTTCCTTTTCTTGGTCGGGAGAACAGCAAATAGTACATATGAAAAGACAAAAGACATCAACTCGGAAGAGTTTGCAGTTATCAAGAGTTATTCAGCAGGCTTTTTTATGGCATGGGTAATGGTGATTGTTCACTGTCTCGGAGCTACTACGCTTACGTCCATACGCACCATGTCAACATTTATGATACTTGCAGCGATTATGAATGTTATCAATAATCGTGTTGAGGAATGGAGTGAAAAGACAGGGGCAAGAAAGATAATACCTGAAGATCAAATAGAAGCAAGCCCCCAGCAGTCATAGGTTAGCGGATTTTCACTATTGTTAGGTTTGAAATGATTTCATACTATAGAAAGGTTTGTTGTTTTTAGCAATGGCTGAGATGTCAGTAAAATTTAGGAACAACTTTAGGGCGATGAAAAGTTAAGGGTCTAGGCGGCGAGCGAGCGCAGCGGAGC
>SBBU01000213.1 GCA_005239585.1 Planctomycetaceae bacterium | reverse complement strand
GGGCGGGAATGTCTGCTTTAGCAGGATTCTTGCTCGATTCTGGGAACCATGTTTCAGGCTCTGATATCAGGAAAAATGGGAACCTAGACGGTTTACAAAAAATGGGGGCCGTAGTGCAAGTTGGTCATGAAGAGTCGAATCTGCCTAATGACGCTGACCTTGTTATAAGGTCTTCAGCTGTAGCTGAGGATAATCCAGAATTAGTCAAGGCTGCAAAGTTATCGATAAAAACCCTCAAGTATGCAGAATATATTGGTGCGATTTCAAAGACTAAATATACTGTCGCAGTTGCTGGTACACACGGCAAGACAACTACTACCGCATGGCTGACTTTTGTGATGAATAGGGCAGGGCTTGACCCGAGCTTTATATGTGGAAGTAATGTATTTCAGCTTGGCGGTGCATCCAAGTTTTCAGATGGCGCACATCTTATCTGTGAAGCGTGTGAGTTCGACAGATCATTTCTAAATATATACCATCACAGCGCTATAATCACGAACATAGAACCTGACCATCTCGATTACTACAAGGACTTGAATGAGATTATGAGTGCGTTCAACGAATTTGCAGCCAGAGTTCCCGATGATGGTATTATTGTCACATCAGCGAACTCTAACTGTGAAGGAATTATACAGGCGTTTAAAGATCGAGTTGAAACTGTTAGCCTCTCCAAAGATGCAGCTTGGCGTGCTAGGGATATTAAAGTCGAAGATGGGGCATGGTCTTTTGAGGTATTGAAGTACGGTAAGCCTTTTGGAGAGTATCGCATATCACTGTGGGGAGAGCACAATGTGCACAATGCATTGTGTGTAATTGCCATGGCTAACTATCTGGGCATAGGGAAGGAAATCATCCAGGTTGCAATAGATGAGTTCAAGGGGACATCGCGCAGGCTCCAAGTACTAGGTGAAAAGAATGGGGTAATAGTAATCGATGATTATGCCCACCACCCCACTAAAGTTCAGGCCTCATTAAGAGCAATTAAGCAAAAATTTCCAGACAAGAAAATATGGTGCGTCTTTCAGCCTCATCAACAGTCAAGAACTAGCCATTTTCTGAAGGAGTTTGCTTCAAGCTTGAACAGCGCTGATGCTGTGATCGTAACAGATATATATTATGTGAGGGAAAGTAGATCACCATATGATGTAAAGGCCTCGGACCTTGTCTCGTTGATTAATGAACAGGGAAAGGCAGTTCTCTATATGCCCAGCCAGGAGGAAGTACTAAACTTTTTGATTAATAAGATGAATCCAGGCACGGTTGTAGTGATTATGGGAGCTGGTGACATTACCCATTTGGCATCTAAATTTATGAAAAGCTGACGTCCTGTAGTGTGTTGAAAGGTCGATAAGGAAATCGACCTTGTAGGAGAGAGGAATGACGGTATTAGAAAAAGGTCTTGACGAGCATGGCCTTCGCTATAACAAAGATTATCACATCGGAAATCTAACAACTTTTAAGATAGGTGGAGAGGCTGCATATTACTCAGAGCCAGAGTCTGTTGATCAGCTCAAAATGGTCCTGAAAATAACATCCGAAAACGGTCTTGAAATGTCAGTTATAGGCAAAGGAAGCAACATTTTAGTAAATGATAAACGAGTCGATAAATTTGTAATCAACCTGAAAAGAATGAACAAATTCAATATAGATGGTGAAGAGGTTTATGCAGAAGCAGGGTGCAGCCTTCCACGCCTTGTTGTAAGTACAGTTGAAAAAGAGCTTAGCGGCCTAGAGACATTGTGCGGAATTCCAGCCAGTTTGGGTGGCGCTATATTTATGAATGCCGGGACAAAATACTCTGAGATGAGCAAGGTTTTGGTTGAGATTTATTGTATGGATAACAGTGGAAACGTAGTGGCGCTGAATCCAAAAGAGGTAAATTTCGGATACAGACGTTCTGGTTTGGATGGGTTGATTGTAGTCGCATGCAAAATGAAATTGAAAAAGGATAGCAAGAATGAAATCATGACTCGATTCAGAAGATTTGCTAATGAGAAAAAAAATACACAACCATTGAGTTCGTATAGCGCAGGCTGTGTCTATAAAAATCCACAAAATGACTCTGCTGGGCGAATGATTGAACTTGCTGGCCTCAAAGGTTTCAGAGTAGGTGATGCACATATATCCGAAAAACATGCAAATTTTATAGTAAATGACAAGGCTGCTACCTATGGTGACGTGATGCGTATTATTGATAACACTCGTCAGGTAGTCAACGACCGATTTGGAGTCCTACTCGATTTGGAGATTAAAGTCTGGTGAAAGTAGCTGTATTACTGGGCGGTGTATCATCTGAAAGGGAAATATCAATAAAATCGGGCAGGGCTGTAGCTGCTGCGCTTGGATCAAGTGGCGTAGAAGTAGAAGAAGTGGATATAAAAACTGAGACAGGTGAAGAGCTGGATAGTTTAAAATGTGATGTAGCCTTTATCGCGCTTCATGGTCGTTTCGGTGAGGATGGCACAATCCAATCCATGCTCGAAGAAAGAGAGATCCCATATACCGGCTCTGGACATTCAGCAAGCCGGCTAGCGATAGATAAAATTTCATCAAAGGTGATCTTTTCATTGTCGGGCGTTTCTACACCAGATTTCACTCAAGTTAATCATAAAATTGCTCTTGAAAAAATTGTAGAAATTATAAATGCGTTTGGAATGCCGGTTGTAATCAAGCCTAGGAAAGAAGGATCAAGTATCGGTGTTACTATACATAACAGCAGGGAAACAGTTATGGATGGTGTAAAAGAGTCATTCAGATTTGGTCAGGAAGCAATTATCGAGAGATTTGTCCAAGGGGTTGAGCTGACTGTTGGTATCATTGGCGAAACTGCTCTACCAGTTGTCTCACCAGAGCCAAATCGAAGTTTTTTTGATTATTATGCAAAATACCTTGATAAATCCACAAAATACATAGTTGACCCCCCAATACCAGAAGATCAGAAAAAATCGGCACAAGAAATAGCCTTAAAGGCCCACAAGGCGCTTGGCTGTGAAGGTTTCTCTAGGGTTGACATTATCTCAACAGACGCCAAGGCTTATGTACTCGAGGTCAATACAATCCCGGGTCTTACAGAAAGAAGTCTCCTGCCAATGGCTGCACTCTCGGCAGGAATTGATTTCCCCGATCTCTGCCTAAGAATAATCGAAGAGGCCTTAATCAAGGAACACACTCGCGCCGCTTGATCACATCTCATAAAAGTTTAATCTATAGCTGATCGATACATCTATCGATTTGTTAATATCACACACTCAGCAATGTTTTGACAATACGACTGTAAACAGATAATTTGATGTAGAACATGACAAGGCAAAGAGAGTTTTCTCATGTTTTAAAATTCGGCGGCAGTTCGATCGGGACTCCAAAGGCAATGGGGTCTGCCCTGAAGATAATTATCAGTGAATCAGAGCGAAATCACTGCGTTATTGTCGTTTCTGCACTTGGAGGAGTTACTGATGGATTGATCAAAGCGGCACAGTTGGCTCGAAAGAGGGAGAGGAAATCACTTGCCCGTGAGATTCATGTGCTTGAGGAGAAACATCAGGTTATTGTTGATGCCCTTTCGAAGACTGGAAAGATCCGCCGAGAACTAGAGCAGGTGGTTGCTAATTATTTCAAGAGGATTACAGATCTCTTACAGGGTGTCTCTCTACTTAAGGAATGCAGCCCCAAGAGTCAGGATGAAATCATCAGTTATGGAGAAATTATCAGTGCACACCTGATTAGCGGTCTTTTGTGGGATAGAGGTATAAGGGCTGTGCCTATAGATACACGACAATTAATCAGGACAGATGATTCTTTCGGATCAGCACAGGTCGATCTAAAAATATCTTATAAAAATCTTCGACAGGCAATCTGCAAGTTGTCAAAACGCACGCTCCCGATTGTCACAGGTTTTATCGGCGCTACAAAAGAAGGTATTACAACCACAATCGGGCGCAGCGGCTCTGATTACACCGCCTCTATTGTCGGCTCAGCGTTGGGTGTGCGTGAGATACAAATCTGGACCGACGTCGATGGCATTTTGAGCGCTAATCCAGCACAAGTTGAAGATGCTTTTGTGCTTCCTCGTCTAAGCTACAAAGAAGCAATGGAGATGGCCTATTTCGGGGCCCAAGTCATTTATCCGAAGACAATGATTCCTGCCGTTGAGCAATCCATTCCAATTCGAATCAAGAATACTTTTAACCCGGAAGCGCCCGGGACTTGCATCGGGCCCGATGCAGGAGAACACGTAGTTGCCGGAGTTAGATCGATTACGTCACTGGAGCAACTCGCTCTAGTCAGTGTCGAAGGAGGGGGCATGGTTGGTGTTCCGGGTGTTGCTGGCCGTCTCTTTGGCGTGCTTGCACGAAATAACATCAACATAATTCTGATTTCACAGGCCTCTTCTGAGCACAGTATCTGTTTTGTCATACAAGAGTCTGAAGCAGATCAGGCTCGGAAAATAATTTGGCGGGAGTTTGAGCTGGAGTGTGCCGGTGGACGAATTAGTCATATTAATGTTCACACTGGAGTAGCTATCGTTGCTGTTGTTGGTGAGCATATGCGGGGCACACCGGGTATCTCGGGAAAGCTCTTCGGAGTGCTTGGCAAGAATAAAATCAATGTGATCGCAATCGCACAGGGGTCATCTGAGAGAAATATTTCTGTTGTCATCGATCAAAAGGACGTCCGCAAGGCAATTAATCTTGTCCATGGCGTCTTCCAGCTTTCCAGACGTACTATAAATTTAGTTGTTTTAGGTGCGGGAAATGTAGGAAGTCTCTTGCTTGAACAGATAGAGAGCCAGTATGCTAACTTTGAGCGGGACCTTGCCCTTGAGATTCGAGTCGTTGCTATTGCAACATCAAAACACTGGCTTTTTAATAAAAACGGAATCCCCCTAAGTTCATGGCGTTCCCGGCTGGGAAAATGTCCGGGTCACGCCGGGATAAATTGGGTCATTGAACTGCTCGATAAAGAAAAACTTGAAAATTTAATTGTTATTGATGTCACTGGAAATGATGAGGTTTCACTGAGTTATCCGCGCTTTCTGACCAAGGGTTACAGCATCGTGACACCAAACAAGCGTGCGAATACGGCATCCATGGCTTATTACAAAGAGATAAAAGAGGCGCTCAGAAGGCGTAACTCGTATTATTTTTATGAAACTACTGTTGGCGCGGCGCTGCCAATTATTTCTACACTTGAAAATCTGATTAAAACCGGTGACGAAGTCATTCACATACAGGGAGTCCTTTCTGGGACGTTGAGTTATATCTTTAAAGAGGTTTCTGCGGGTCAGTGTTTCAGCGAGGCAGTCAGATCTGCTCGCGACAAGGGGTATACTGAACCAGATCCGCGTGACGATCTATCTGGTCGGGATGTTGCCCGTAAACTCCTCATTCTTGCCCGTGAGATCGGGCTTGATATTGAACTCAAGGATGTTCAAGTTCAAGATTTAGTGCCATCATACCTGAAAAAAATCGGCGACGTTAATACCTTTTTGAAGCGTCTTTCAGAGATAGATGGTGAATTCAGCAAAAGAGCAGGGCAGGCTACAAAGGGTGGAAAAGTGTTGTGTTATGTTGGTGAGATCAAAGATGGTATCTGTTCTGCAGGATTGAAAGAGGTGGCCTTGGATTCGTCGCTCGCACGCCTAAGCGGTAGTGATAATATTGTGACATTCCGCACAAAGCGTTATGATCAAAATCCCCTTGTCATACAAGGGCCGGGCGCAGGGCTAGAAGTAACTGCGGCCGGTATCTTAGCTGACATTTTAACGGTAGCCTATCATTTGACGAACATCTGATATGAAACAAAAGTTTGTTCGAGTATATGCGCCTGCGACAATCGGAAATACCGGCCCTGGCTTTGATATGCTGGGGATTGCGTTGGAATATCCGGGGGATGTGGTTTGGGCGCGTCGGTCATCGAGTCGGGGTGTTCATTTGGTCTCGGTCACAGGGCTTTGCGGGGGGTTGCCTCGTGACACGGCTAAAAATGCAGTCTGCATTGCGGCGCGCTCTCTACTGAAAAAATCTGGCGCGCGCTTTGGTGTTGGGCTTTCGCTTCACAAGGGAATAAGGGCTGGATCTGGCATCGGTAGTTCTGCGTCTAGCGCGGTGGCTTCAGCAGTTGCAGTCAACAACTTGCTTGGAAAACCCCTGACATCTTTGGAGGTCTTGGAGGCAGCGCTTGAATCAGAACGACAAATCAGCGGTGGTCTTCATGCAGATAATGTAGCGCCTGCCTTGTTTGGAGGTTGTGTGTTGATCCGAAATTATCATCCACTGCAAGTTGTTCAGATCCCAGTGCCAAGAGAATTGTGGTGTGTTGTAGTTCGACCTGATTTAGAGGTTAGAACGGCTGTTGCCAGGAAACTCTTACCAAAAAAAATCGATCTGGAGGTTGTTGTGCGTCAGACAGGGGCGCTCGGTGGTTTGATTTCAGGTATGTTTCAAAATGACTTGAGGCGTGTAGCTGAATCGGTTACAGATTACATTGCAGAGCCTGCGCGAGAGGGACTCATTCCGGGTTTTGGTGCAGTCAAGCGTGCCGCAAAACGGGCTGGTTCTCTCGGCTGTACGATTGCTGGGTCAGGCCCCGCTCTCTTTTCATTTGCTGATAATCGATCTAGCGCCATTAGAATCGGACGTGCAATGAGTCGCGCATTCTCCCGGAAACGCGTCAACTCACAGGTCATAGTATCACAACTTGCACGTACAGGCGCACGTGTGATATGAAATTTTTCAGCACAGCAGGAAAGGTCTCAGGCGTCTCATTCGAGGATGCAATGCTTTTAGGGCAGGCCCCGGATGGAGGACTCTTCATGCCAGAAGAGGTGCCTCGAATAGGGTCTTCATTGCTTGCAAAATGGCGCGGCAGGCCTTTTTCAGATGTTGCCTCTCTTCTCGCGGAACGTTGGGTAGGTCGTGAGATTCAGGGCAGGGTGCTTTACAGATTGACACGTGAGGCGCTCAATTTCAAGGTGCCGATGCGCCAAGTGACCGATCGCATTCATGTCTTGGAACTTTTTCATGGACCGACTTGCAGCTTCAAGGACTTTGGTGCTCGCTGGATGGCTCGCGTTATGGACTATTTTCTTCAAAGGCGAAATCTCAAGGCAACTGTTCTTGTGGCAACGTCAGGTGATACTGGCAGCGCTGTGGCACACGCATTTCACGGCCTAGAGAACATTAGTGTGATTGTCCTCTTTCCGCACAAACGAGTTAGCCCTATTCAGGAGCTTCAGATTACTAGTTTGCGTGGAAATGTGACTCCGGTAGCGATCAAGGGTGTCTTTGATGACTGTCAACGGCTCGTAAAGCAGGCCTTTGCAGATCCCGACCTGCACTTACTGAATCTTTCATCGGCGAATTCAATAAGCATCGGACGTCTCCTCCCACAGTCGTTCTATTACGTCTATTCTGCGTTGAATCTCTTTGATAAGGGAATCCTCTTTTCGGTCCCGAGCGGTAATTTTGGGAATCTTACCGGCGGGCTGCTCGCCAACCGAATGGGTATCCCTGTTAGATGTTTTATTGCCGCGACAAATGTAAACGATTCTGTGCCCAGATATCTTCGGAACGGAACTTTCAAGCCACGTTCGACAATTGCTACATTGTCAAACGCGATGGATGTCGGGAATCCGAGCAATTTTGCCAGGATTCTTTCACTAAACAAAAACAGTCATCGTGAGATAACTAGTCGCATTGTAGGATATCGTGTAACAGATGAGCAAACCTTGGCGACGATTCGCAATGTGTATAGATCCAACGGATATTTACTCGATCCTCATGGGGCAGTGGGATGGTCTGCATTAATGCGTCATTTGCGCAAAAATCCCGGACAAAAAGCCGAGTCTGTTCTACTTGAAACAGCACATCCTGCCAAGTTTCCTGAGGTTATAAAGAGAGGTATAGGGATCGAGCCTCTTCAGCCCAAGTCATTGAGGAACCTGAC
Organism: Planctomycetaceae bacterium; assembly: GCA_005239585.1. The sequence goes on along the minus strand of SBBU01000213.1, from coordinate 3,202 downwards.
GCGGAACCGTAAGAACGTCCAACACCTTCCAGCCGATTATCGGAATTTCAAGACTTGGATGCGCGATACTCGACCACTTTGAGCCAATTTTTACATGAAGCGTTCCAGAGCAAGTTGCGGTGTATCCTGTCCCGACGCGGACTGTGAACAAACTGAGGCGGAATCCCGCCAAAGCCTTTTGAAGCTAGGCTTGCTCAAAGGGCGCCTGGCGACGGCGGGATGAATCTTACTATCCCCGTAGAAGTGCATTTCTTAGGGCAAAAAGCCAGTTTGGAGGGCTCGATAGGATCAATTTATCCCGAGGGGAAAGAAAATTCCCAACGTTGGGAATTTTGAAGCTATACTCATGTACCGATTTGTCTAAGGGGGGTGAAATGTTGCAGAACTGCAACATTTGCCGCAACCTCCTCGGCTATGTTACATCCGTTTGAATCCGTTCTAATCTGTCTGAATCAGTGTTTTATTCCCAGATTACGGGGAGCTCATATATGGCCCCATCGTTGTAATACTTACCTTTGTAAAACCCACCCCAAATTAGCAACTTATTTTCTATCAATGTTAACGTGTAATAATTCCTCATCTCGAGCGGACTATCTTTTATCTTTACCCACTTGTCATTTTCCACGTCATACAGGGCGCCGTCATTGTAATATTTGTTCCCGCCAGCATAGCCACCCCAAATGAGCACCTTATTTCCTACCAATATTGATGTGTGATAGCTCCTTTCCTCAAGCGGGCTTTTACTTACAAGTCTCCATTTAGCTTCTGTTAATCTCTCGATTACGGTTTGTAATCTGCCCACGACTTCTGCATCCTTTCCATCTTTTATCTCTTTCCGTATCTCATTCACAAGCCCCTTTAAATCCTCTCCTGATCTCGATTCTTCCTCTACTAGCTTCATTATGTTGTTCTGACTCTTTTCCCTTACCTGTGGGTCGTCATTGCCAAGCTTTTTTATCAATTCACGCAGTCTGTCTAAGGGCTTGATTTGATCCTGTGGTGTCAAGGCGCTCAAACAGATAATTGCTATCACTGCATGCAGGTTTGTTTCATGTACTAAATGTTAATAGAAAATAGCGGTGAAAATCAACCCTTCGGCTCTACGGCCTAAAGGCCGTAGTATGCTCAGGGTTGATACTGAGCAGCCCTTCGATTCCACTCAGGGCTGCCATGAACTTGTCGAATGGCAGCGCTCTAACTATGCCATTAGTGGCGTGATTTGGTGCTGTCGAAGTATCAAATGAATTAGGAATTGCCGATGGTCTACAATTCGATCGAAATCTTACGCAGGCGATTCAAAAAACCTTTTCTCTTATAGTCTTTAAAGGTCTTTCTTAACTGACGAATAAATTCAGTCATGGCCCTCTTTATGTGGACCGAATTAGTCGAAAATATCTCTTGAACCATTTTGGGATTAGATCTGGCCACCCGGATTGCTGAACGAAAAGAGGGTCCTACAAAGAATTTTTTGATTCCCTTGAGCCTGAATAGTTCGCACAGCGAATAGGCAATTAAATGGGGCAGGTGGCTCGTGATTGCCATCGATTTGTCGTGAAGCGAGCCATCCGGGATCCAAACTGGATGTGCCCCCAAGTTTCTAACCAAAGATCCGATCAGTTTGTTTTTTCTTCCAATCAAAACGAATGGTCTGTCATGAAACAGGGTCTTAGATGCTGCTTGAGGGCCTGATTGTTCTGTCCCTGCTATTGGGTGTCCGCCTATAAAGTTTATGCCTCTTGCCTTGGTCATAATTGCCTCTTTTGTACTGCCTACATCTAGAACAATTGAATCTTTCCTGCGCCATCTTTTGACATCATCAAGCACATTTATTATTTCCCGTATGTTCCTGCAAAGTATTATAATGTCGGCCTCTTTGATCGCTGAGATATCTTTGGTTACGTTTTTTACAATCTTTTTGGCTGCTTGATTTCGGGATACTCCCAGGATTTTTTTTACTTTTCCATCCACGGCGAGGGCTATCGATCCTCCAATTTGGCCGAGACCCACGATTGCTATGGTAAGGTGACGAAGTTCAGTCATTCAGGCGTTTCTTGAGGAGTTTAATCATGGGTTTTATGTCGTGCATAAGCTGTTTGAATTGTGGAAAGTTAAGACTTTGTTGTCCGTCAGAGAGTGCACGATCCGGGTCCGGGTGGACCTCGATAATAAGCCCGTCTGCTCCTGCGGCAATTGCTGATAAAGCAAGAGGGGCAACATATTCTCGTTGTCCGCATGCATGGCTAGGATCAACGATGATAGGCAGATGGCTAAGTTTCTTTACTACAGGTACTGCGCTTATATCGAGTGTGTTACGTGTATATCTTTCAAAGGTTCGTATGCCTCGTTCGCACAGTATTACATTGCGATTGCCGCAGGAAAGTATGTATTCAGCAGCAAGAAGGAATTCCTCCATTGTTGATGACATCCCTCTCTTTAACAGGACCGGTTTATCCTGCTTCCCAGCCGCCTCTAAGAGCCTGAAATTCTGCATGTTTCTGGCGCCAATCTGAAGGATATCTGCATACTGTACTACCGGCTCAATTTCGTTTATAGACATGACTTCAGTTACAACAGCCAGAGCGAATTTATCAGCAGCCTCTCGGAGCAGTTTCAAGCCATCTACACCCATGCCCTGAAAGCTGTAGGGCGAAGTCCTTGGTTTAAATGCACCCCCCCTCAGAATATTAGCGCCGATTTTTTTTACGTGTTTTGCAGTGCTGAATAACTGTTCCTTGGATTCAACAGCACATGGGCCTGACATAACAGTAAATGTCCCTTCTCCAATCATGATTCGTCCAACTTTGACCTTTGTATCCTCCTGCTTGAAATCCCTGCTGGCAAGCTTGAATGGTTTTAGAATCGGTATTACTTTCTCAATGCCCGGCAGTAATGAGAATCGTGAGGGGTCAAGGGCCCTTTCATCTCCTATGACCCCTATTATTGTTGTCTCTTGACCTCTTGAGACATGTGGTTTAAACCCTAGTCTTTCAACTGTCTTTATTACATCGCCAATTTGCCTCACAGATGCACCGTTCTTCATCACAATGATCATGGCGTGGTATTGTAACTTCATGTGAACTGCAATTCTACTAAAATTTGCGTTAATTTTGCTATTAGTTGAAAACTGTAAAAAACTCTGGTAGCATTACAATATGAGCGGGAATAGTAAAAATAATAATTCAGTAGAAAAACGATTACAATT
>SBBU01000118.1 GCA_005239585.1 Planctomycetaceae bacterium | reverse complement strand
CGGCAATCCAGACCAAGAGTACGAGAATACACGACATAATCTGGGTTTCAGGGTGCTCGACAAGCTGGCAGAAAGATTGAAGCTCGAGTTCAAGCGCGGGAAAAAATATCGATACGCAAGCACCGGAGAACTTTATCTCGTGAAACCTTGGACATATGTGAATTTAACAGGTGCTATAATCCCCGGCATTTTTTCAAGGTTTGAGATAGCCAATCAGAACCTTTTTGTGATTTGCGACGATTTTAATCTCCCGCTTGGCACAATAAGGATCAGAAAATTTGGTTCAAGTGGGGGCCACAACGGATTAGAGTCTATAATTGAACAGATTGGAGAGGAGTTTCCACGGTTACGGATTGGTATTTCACTTGCAGAGGGTCGCGACCCTAAAGAGTATGTCCTAGAAAGATTTTCCAAGTCTGAGATGACCATCATCAAGGGTGCTGTTGACAAAGCAGCCGAGGCAGTTTCGGTGTGGGCCAACGAAGGGATTGAAAAGTGTATGAATAAATTCAATATTAAGACATGATGATCTTTTGTGGACTAGGGGTTTCTTTAGTGCCTCAATTTGGGCTGAAAGAATCCCCTCGCATTTTGGCGCACACCCTTGGTATTATAAAGTTTGTGCCGGTCATGAGTTCAATTGAACTTTTATCAGATTTGACAGATATGTTAGAATAGTGGCGGTTGAAATTATGGAACAAGGGATTATCGAAAAGCTAAGAAAAGGTGACCGTGAGGCATTTCGCTGGCTGTTCAATAAACATCACAATATTGTATATACTGCGGCAGTCGGCATTTTACGAAATTCTGCTGACGCGGAGGATATAGTACAGGAAACTTTTCTTCAGGCATTTCGGACAATAAGGAGCTATGATCCGACAAAGTCATCGCTTGAACGTTGGATATACGTTATAGCATCAAGAGAAGCATTAAAGAGGGCAGAGGTGACCACCCGTCGCCCTGAGTTGAAGCAAGAGCAACCTGTAACGAAGAAGGATATATCATTAGAAGATTATTTGAAATCTGCCATGAATGAATTGTCTGCAAGGCATAGGACGCTGATTGTTCTAAGGTTTTATAGTAATATGAATATTGACAAGATTGCCGAAACACTTGCGATACCGCTCGGAAATGTAAAATTGGGATTAAATCTTGCTTTTCACAAACTTCGCCAGATACTTGGATCACGGCTCAAACTACCCTTTGAACCGGAGAAACTATGAATTGCAAAGAACACGAATTGATCCCTCTGTTTTTAGAACGTGTGCTGGAAGGTCAAGAGGCATTAAAACTTCGCGCGCATCTTCCCGGTTGTGTACCTTGTAATAGAGAGGTGTGGATATTCAAGAAACTGCGTCAATTGTTGAGAGAAACACTTTCAAAGACAGAGCGACTTTCAAATAAAGACGAGATTCTTTCAAAGATTGAGAAGAAGCTTTTTAGATAAGTTCTGCATATTTTTACGGATTTGACAGTTATGATCAATGTCAGCCTTCTCATCAGTTAAAATATATTTCTTTTATTCGGTCTTCTGTATGATTTAAGGCTTGAGAAAGGAGAGATTTTCAAATGGAATCTGGAGCAGTATTGCATCAACTGCGGTCCTGAAACCCTTGTCCCTGTCTCCTTGATTAACTACCTTGTATTCTGAGATTGATAGTATTTCCTCACAATAACGATTCCACTGATCTTTTCCCAGTCTGTGACACACGATTCCTGCTGTGAGTCTATGAATGTTCAAGCTCGCATGCCCTCCGAGGACCTTTTTCAGATTCTTTTCTAAACCAGTCACTGCCTTTTGATAAAAATCAGCGTCCGTAGATTTAAGGAGCATAAGTGCCCAGATGGCACCACAGGCCCGTGCGACCTCGGACTCTCTGTTACTGGAGGCATATTTAAATGTACCATCGGTGTTGGAGCATTTTTTATAATATTCCAACATCTTATCTTTCACATCTTTGTTGACCTTAATCCCGCACTGCTCAAGCTGTGCGAGGCTTACGGCAATGAAATTTGTACATGCAAGGAGGTCTGGCGTATATTTCCACACCTTGTCTTTGCAATCTGGTATATATGTGTGGGCCCATCCTCCGCTTTTCTCCTGTCTCTTTTCGATAGCAGTGTATAGCTTTTGGAGTCTTTGTTTCAAGTCATCTGAAGGGGTCTTTAATTGTATCTCGCAGAGGAAGATTGTTGCCAGAGCGATGTCCCAGTTCAGGAAAAACTTGCCATCATCTGCAAACTTTTTGCCACTGGTGGTGATTTCTTGCAGTTTTTGGGAGAATGTCCCTTTTGTGGGCGTGCTTCCCTGAGCAAGGAACGCCAGCCCGCAAACGTAGAGGGATCCTGAGGGTTTTTTATTGATTTCTTCCAGACATTGACTGATCTTATTCTGACAGTCCTTGCACTCTTTCGGACACTTAGTTGTAAAGCTATGCCATTTTTTTTCCTGAGTCGTATGAGAAACACTTGGAGTTTGTTGGGTAACTAGGAAGGAAAGGAGGAAAAGAGGATAGAATTTGGTCATATTTTGTCTTATTATACTTATAATGACGAGAAATCAATATGTTTCTTTGAAGTTAGTTGGGCATATTCGAATTTATATGCACTCTTTTTTACTTTTCTATAATAAGAATTTATGTTGATCAGGCTGGTAAAATGGGAGTCTGGCGTATATTCTATATATGGTTTTTAGGGAGGATTGGCACTTGAAAAACGTGGCTATAGGCTTGTTTATAACAGTTTTGTCGGCCAGTCAGGCATTTTCCATGACCCAGCATTGTGGCGGTCCATGTGAGGGTGGAACAATATTCGAAGCATGTAAAGGATGGGATGATAAAGGTAAAAAGATAATCTGGAAAAATATACTCTCTTCGGATAAGAAATACGAAATTGACCTGGATCAAAAGGGAAAGTACGGTCATGGAGTTTGGAAGGAAGATGGGAAAACAAAGTTCGATTTAGATTTGTGGAGTGCTAGTCGAGAATTCGGATTTCTCAAGATTTTCATATCCCCTACAGGCAACGGTTTCATACTGACTGGGAATCCCAAGGCGTTTAAGAGTTTTTCTTCAAAAAAGGAATCGCCTCTTTTTATCTTCAATAGTCCTGAT
>SBBU01000227.1 GCA_005239585.1 Planctomycetaceae bacterium | reverse complement strand
GGAGAAGGAATTTCAGATCACAACCCCTGTGGGTCAAGTGAAGGTTATTGGGACACAATTTCAGATTTCATTAAAGGAGGAGAACATGAAAACCATAATGACTGTTATTGTACTTGCAGGAGTAGTGCAAGTGGGCAATGCAATGGAGACTGTCACCGCACGGCAGGGCGAGGAGGTACTTGTAACAAGCAATGAGAGACCTGTAAAACAGGTTTCAAATACCATAAATCAAGAAGCTGAGATAGTAAAAGGGATACTAAGCCTTAACGAATATCACTGGAAAATAGGGGACGTATATTTGATGGGCTTGGCCCAAGATGACCAAGATCTCAAAAAGCTTGAAGGTAAACAGGTTGTAGTAAAGGGAAAGCCAAGGCAAGTTTGCGAACCACATATGGAAAAGATCTTGCACTTGCCACGTTGTAGTGCACTAGTATTAGAGAATATAAAAACAAGCGATATCAAGGAAGTAAGTACTGACACCCCGGCGTTCAGCTATAAACAACTCCTTGGATGGCATCAAAAGGAGAGTTGCCCGAGAATCAAGGAAGGTGGTCATCTCACCAAAATTCTACACTCCAAACATATCTGCAAATCTTGCGGCAAAGAAGAGCCCAACTCTACTTGTCCCAAGTTGTGCAGCCGATTCTTCTGCGAGCCTTGTGGACAGAAACAGGGCGTATGCTACCTGTGCAGTTCCAATCTTGTGGAAGAATTTCGCAAACAGATCCAAGAGCTATTGAAAAAGCTCGATGCCGAGGAGCCAGCCGAACGCGACAAGGCAACCGATAAACTGATTGAACTCGCCAAAACAGCAAAAGATTTAGTTAAAAAGGCCGTGGAAAGCCATCTAAAGGAGACCAATAGCTTGGAGGCCAAGTCGCGCTGCGAAAAGATTTTGAAGGATATTACCAAAGACATAACTTCAAAAGAAGAACATAAAAAGTGGATTCAGGAGGGACAATGTTCTGTTCTCGATAAGCCGTGCTGCGCGGGACAAGTGCACGAGATGATAAAGATACTTTACTGCTATCGCTGCAAGAAACACAGGCCTCCTTGTAACCATGGTCTGTGTATAAAATGCGCCGATGAGATAGGAGTCTGTCCATACTGCCAGCGTAAGAGAGAATAGGCCGGTAGAGATAGCCAAAAACGATACCTAGGACGCATACGAGCTGGGATCGGGGTCGTTTCAAAAGCGCGAGTGCTCGCGCATTTGCGCTGCGCCTATAGAGGCGGAGATCGGGTGTCGGAGCAAATCGTGCAACGTTGCACGATTTGAATCTACGAAGTGGACATGGGTTGGGATATTTCTTGCAAACGAACAAATGCGGACGTCAAACTTGATGTAATAGTGGCCTATGTTATTTTGGCTCAAGCTCTTTGATGACTCGCGTTAATTTTTTCCGCTGGACACCCCAAGAGATCGACAGATATTTTTCATAGGCCCTATCCGCCTGGGCCGAAAAGGTTGATGGTTCGCGAAAGAAATGCCCTAATTTCTCCGCGAGATCGGCATGACTCCCCGGTTCAGCAAAAGTAACCTCGCTCTCAGAAAAATAGTACTCTATGACCTTCGTTCGCGATACTATTACAGGCTTTTTCATCGCGATGTATTCCAGCATCTTCGTCGGAAGAACACCTTCGGTGAATTCATCCCGTCGATGAGGGACAACACCCAGAGCGCACCTTGAAATCTTTTCTGGAAGCTCGCTTATAGGAACCAAACCATTCACCTTAACCATATCCTCAAGGTCTAGCTCCCGTACCATAGCCCGCAGTCTTGAAAGAAAATCACCTTCACCAAAAATATGACAGGTAGCTTTACGGCCAAGTTGTTTCAAAGCAAGAACCAATACGTCCGCGCCATATCGTTCCACGATTGTACCGTGATGCATGATGTATCCTTCCGACGAATTACTTGAAGGCTTGAAGAGTCGTTCATCCGCAGTATTCATAACACAAGTAATCCTGCGAACGTCTGCCCCACAATCGGCCAGCTCCTTTTTGTAGGGCTCATGAACTGTGATTATTCTGTCAGCGAACACAAGGGCAGCCTGCTCTACTATCCTAGTCATCCAGAGGGCTGGCCGAAGTTTATTGAATCGACTCGCATAGAGCTTGGGAACCCTGTCGTGAATATCGAGTACTACTCGCCGGCCAAGAAATTTCTGCAGAAACGGGACGAATGCAAGAAAATCGGGCGGATTGTGAACATAATAAACATCGTAAAACGGCCGCTTGAGTATGGCGACAAAGCTCATAAAGGCAAAGCTGAAATACTCGATCAGGTAGACCAGCAAGGAACCACCCCTGTGTCTGCGCACCGGTAACCTGATGATTCCAACACCCATTCTCTCTTCGCGTGCGCCCTGCTCCGGTCTCCTAAGACAGAGTACATCAACAACATGACCATCCTCCGAAAGCGCAAGAGATTCCCTCAGCACCCTTGCATCTTCAGGGTAGTATGAATGAACAATCATCAGGATATTCATTTGAT
>SBBU01000194.1 GCA_005239585.1 Planctomycetaceae bacterium | reverse complement strand
CCTATATTGTGACTTTTTTCTGTCACTTTTCAGTCTATAGGTGTCGCTCTCTGTCCGCTCTATTGAGATAGGTTCTTAGCCATTCATCCCCCACCTCTCAGCAGGGGCTTTCTGGTGCGTGGGTAAAATTAAACCATTGACTCGTATCCTTGGCGATCTCTCTCTCAAATATCCGGGATAATCTTTCCGAGGCTTCACCCCAGTTGTCTGATACATGGATTGGTTCCAATGTGTTAATGCAATAGCTGTTACCTGAAAATCGACAGAGAACAGGTGTGATGGGCCTGCCAGATTTTTGTGCAACAAAAAATGGCCCACTGGGTAGTATCACATCTTGGCCAAGAAATCTTGTATGTATTCCGTTAGCGCTGTAGTTTCTGTCTATTGTCAGTGCAACAGTTTGACCTGACTTGGCAAGTCTGGTGAGTTTTAGCAAACAAGTGCTTTCAAATGGATTCAAAGATTTCACCCCAAATCGTTCACGTATCCTAGATCGGATTTTTTGCGATAGGCTATCAGGTTCAGGCAGGGCAACTGTTGTAAGATGACCTATATAGCATGCTGATAGCTCAAATGCGCCATAGTGGCAGCTAACCAGGACTCCGCTAGGCTTTGGGCCAGAAATAATCTCTTCTAGTTGTTTTTTTGAAATAAAAGAGAGGCGGCAAAGATCTACAAGATACCGCATGAACTTTCCAGCCTTTTTGGCACCGAGATAGATCAAGGTATTGCAGAGGAAGAGCGCTGCCTTGCGGGGGAGTATTCCTAGGATTCTGAAAGGTAGTAAAGAAAAATATGAATTTCGTAGTTTCAAAGTCCCCACAACCCGAGGTGCTTTTTAAAGGCCCTAGGTAGAAAGGTTATTATATCCTCAGCGGTCATGGAATATTGCGTGAGCTCTTTTGCGGCGAGATCGCCTGCTATGCCGTGGAGGTAGACCCCAAGCTTTGCTGCATCAAGCGTGGAATACCCCTGACCTATTAGCGCTGAAATGATCCCTGTGAGGACATCTCCTGATCCTCCAGTGGCCATGCCTGGATTGCCGGTCTGATTGATAAATGCTTCAGAGCCATTTGTGACGACAGTCTTGTGTCCTTTGAGGACAATGCAACATTTCAGCTCATTTGCCCATTCCTTGGCCATGAAAGCCCTATTCTCTTGAATTTTTATCGTATCCTCGCCAGTAAGACGTGCAAATTCTCCTTCATGGGGAGTGAGAACCAGACTGGTCTTTGCCCTTTTCACTGTTGTTGCTTTCAGATTGTTAAGACCATCGGCATCGATAACTGTTGGTATCGTAACCTTGGCAACGAATTGATTCACAAAGTCTGCTAGTTTCTTATTCTGGCCAATTCCCGGACCAATTGCACATACGTTGCATCGCTTGGAGAATTCTAATGCCTGCAGAATGGCAGAGGGGGTTAGCGTCTCTGATTTAGCTGAATGTACAGGTATGATTACGCTCGTTGTAAGCTTTGTTGCAACAACGTCATAGATTTTTTCAGGGGTGAGGAGATAGACAACTCCTGCGCCGCTCCTGTAACAAGCTTCGGCTGTAAGACATGCAGCACCTGCCATCCCATAAGAGCCGGCTATGACAAGGTTCCGGCCAAAATCCCTTTTTGATGCATTGGCAGGGCGCTTTCTGAGTTGAGGAATAGACATTTTCTATAATGAAAAAATAACCCCGATTCCGCAGTAAGGTCTGCCTTCAGCAGACCTTGTCCCGTTTCACGGGGCGTCCCGTAACATTTACATAGCAGCGGGGTTAACAATCACTGATGTTTAAAGATATATAAAACGGTAAAAGTTACAACTTTTGAAGCAGATTAACTATTGTGTCTATTTCTCCTTCGAGCAGTGTGCGAGGGTCGAACATTACTTTATCTTTAGAGATTCTAGCAAATACTGGCGGAGTGGAGAGTCTTAATTTTGTCGAGAGCTCATCTGGTGAGAGCGATTTGTGTTTTATGGCTAAAGCCTTGGTTTTTAGTGGATTTACGGGCATAGAGCCGCCACCCGCCTCTGAAAAGTCATCTACAATGATTACTTGAAAGTTCGACAGCTTTTCAATCTTGCCCTTCAGTGCATTAGCATCTCTTTCTATCTCTTTGAGGGGTTTCGTTAACATGCGCAAGGTAGGGTGGTCCTTAAGCAATCTATCTGGGTTAAGAAACATTTTAAGGGTTGCCTCCAAGGCGACAAGTGTGAATTTGCCCGGCCTCAAGGCCCTGAAAAGCGGGTGCTTTCTGATTATGCTTACATGTTTTTTCTTTCCAACTATGATTCCTGCCTGAGGTCCTCCGAGCAGCTTGTCTCCGCTAAACGTAACGACATCCACGCCGGTCTTGACGCTCTCCTGAACCAAGGGCTCTTCTATCCCATAGGGTTTGAGATCCAGTAGATTTCCGGAGCCAATGTCATCCATAACAGGTATGTTATGTTTAGCTCCTAGCGCAACCAGCTCATCGATGCTTACAACTGCGGTAAAACCAACTATCCTGTAATTGCTGGTGTGGGCATGCATCAATAGAGCCGTATTTGGATTAATTTTTTCTTCATAGTCTTTTATATAGGTTTTGTTGGTGGTTCCGACCTCCACTAGTTTTGTATAACCTTGAGCCATTACATCGGGCATCCTGAATGAGCCGCCGATCTCGATGAGTTCGCCGCGTGATACAACTGTCTCCTTACCTCCAGCAAGGGCGGTAAGAGAGAGTAGAACTGCCCCAGCGTTGTTATTAACTACAGTAGCTGATTCGGCCCCTGTGAGGCGGGTTAAAAGTCCTACTACATTTTGCTCACGCTCTGAACGTTCGCCTGTCTTATGGTCTACCTCTAGTATAGAGTATCCGTCTAGCTCAGAGTAGACGCGCTCCATTGCTTCCTTGGGGAGTACCGCTCTGCCTAATCCCGTGTGCAGCACTATGCCTGTGGCGTTTATCACCCTGCAAAGGGCTGGTTGAAAGAGTTTCTGATATGTTTCTTCTATAGAATCTTTGATCGCTTCTTTTTGCACTAGTTGTTCGATCTCGGTCTTGGGTAGTTTATTGCCTCGAATCTTGGTTCTTATGCCCTCAAGGATTTCTCTGGCAAGGGAGAGAAACAGGTCATTACCTAGTTTCTCTCTTGTCGTATGATAAAAGCTGTCTGTGATTAGACTATCTACTTTGGGGATTTTCCTAAGTAGATCTTGGTTCTCACTCACAGTCAGAAAAGAAGCTACATTGTTTCCTCATCTATTGAATCAAATCCCGCTTGCTCAGTACCTTGCTGTATCTGTTGCCCGACCACAGATTGAGATTCAGTTTGGACCACAGGCTGAGCTTCAGTCGGAACGACAGACTGTCGGTATCTCTCGAATTCATCCTGATAAGCCTTAATTATTTTCTCTTCCAGCGCCTGACGCATCTGTTGAGTAATCGGGTGTGCTATATCCACATGGAAGACTGGTCTTCCAGATTGGGGATCCATTTTCATATTGGAGGCATGTATGCGCCTACCGCATTCGCAACAAAACTTTGATCGAAGATGGTTTTTTGCATTGCATTTGAAGCACTTGAAGGAGAGCTTCTTCGTCGGCATAGAAACAATCAAGCCCTTAAGGCCTTGTACTATGCGTATATCTTTTACGACAAAGGCGTTGTCAAACGTGACTGAGCAGAACGCCTTGAGTTTGCTCGTGTCCCTAGGGACTACTCTGACTTTAACTTCTGTTATTTCCATAGTGGTCTCCTTGCTAAAAATAGATCTGCGAAAGCTAATCAATACTTGAAACGCTGAATATGCTCCAGTCCCTGAACATATGAGCTAGGGTTTCAGCTTTTTTCTGCGAATCTCTTTTTGACTCACACAGACCGAACAAACTTGGCCCGGAGCCAGACATGCAGACCCCTAGAAAGCCCAGCTTAAGCATGCTCTTTTTGATATCTTTAATCTCTGGCATTAGCCTTCCTGCTGTGCCTTCCAGTCTGTTAAAGAGAGAACTGCCCACTTTAGAAAGATCGCTATTTAAAAACTTTATAAATCTAATAACATCTTTTCGGTTAGGTGTCAAGGCCAAATTCTCATAGACTCTCTTGGTGGAAAGACCAAAGTTTGGGGATACCAGGACATAATTGAATCTGTGAGTTTGGTGAATTGGTATTACTACTTCCCCTCTTGAGAGACACAGTGCTGTCCCTCCTCGAAGGAAAAAGGCACAGTCTGAGCCAATTTTGCAGGCTATCTTTAATTGCTCCTCTAATCCAAGTCCAAGTTTGAAGAGGGTGTTCAAGGCAATTATAGTTGTTGCTGCGTCTGATGACCCCCCGCCAAGGCCACCTTGCATAGGGATTGATTTGTCAACGTAAATGAAGACCCCTTTTTTTGTTTTACAAGACCTGAATACTTCATTTGCCGCCTTTTCAATCAGATTATTCGCTATGTATGGTTTAACTTCTATTCCTTCTCTCTTTGACTTGAATGTTATGGTGTCATATAGGTTAACAGGTTGCATCACAGTTTGTATTTCATGATAGTTGTCTTTTCTTTTTCCCAGGATTTCCAGGAATAGATTAATTTTTGCTGGTGCTTTGTATGTTCTTACCAAAGGCGGAGTTATTCTATAAGGATATTGTCGATTAGTCTAGCTTTTCCAATCCTGACTGCTATTGCGATAAGATTTGAACCCTTGATCTCTCTTATTGGATCGAGTGTTTCAGAGTTTACAATCTCGACATAATCTATTTTTACCCCCTTGATCCCTTCTGTTATTATTTCTCTCATCTCTCTTACGATCTTCTGCACAGAGCTTTCAGATTGAGATATCATTTCCTTTGCCTTGATAAGTGCCTTGTAGATGCAGACTGCTTCTTTTCTTTGTTT
>SBBU01000078.1 GCA_005239585.1 Planctomycetaceae bacterium | reverse complement strand
TGCTGAATGAGGAGTGGAACCAGCGCACTGCCGACATAACCGGCTCCTCCCGTAATGGTAATCCGCCGGAATTGAGGACGAGAACCCACAGGATACTCTCTTAATTCCATTGCTTACATGAGTTCTTCAAGCGTGGCGTGAATAAGACTAAGGTGAGTGATCTCCACGATACCGTACACATGGGATGGGACGTAAAAATTCAAGTCACCTTTGCTCCGAAGGGGATTGTTATAATCAAAACCTGAAAACGTAATGATTGCGCAGTCTTTTTTTTGGGCAGCATCTACTCCTTTGATAATGTTCGGTGATCTCCCGGAACTACTGATGGCCAACAGGAGGTCGCCGGGCTGTGCAAACATGCTAATAGGCTCAGCGAATACCCGTTCGTAACCCAAGTCGTTGCTTATGCATGTAAGAAGGCTAGAGTCGTTAAACGCGATGGCCCGCCGTCCTCCGTTTTTCCAATAGTCCACCGCCTGGTGGCTGGCAATGGCAGCACTGCCTCCATTACCGATGAAAATGAGCTTACCCCCCTTTTTATCGCATAGATCCATGATTTTAATGGTATATTTTATTCCCTTTTCAAGACTTAAGTTCTCTTTTGAAGCCGAGGTAATAACGATATTTTGTCTGACCTTCTCCAGATCCTCAATAAATCGGAGTGCTGTTGTAGGGGTAGTTCCTTTGTGAGGCTGCTTAGACTTCATTTTAAAAGATGGGTGATGAACTTTTGAAGTGTTATAGGATCGATGGGTTCACGATTGCAAACAATTTCAATGGCTAGTGCACCTACACAGTTCGCTATAAATCCTAGGACGTCAGGAGGACAATTTTTGTAGACACACGGTGAGGTTACAGAGAGTACAGAGTCACCAGCACCGACGCGGTCGAGTGCTCGTATATTGAGGGCCGGTGTCTTGGACACAACGCCATCAGCGGAGTAGAGCACAGTTCCGTGGAGACCCCGCGTGACCATGCAGTGGCGCGATTTCATATCCTTCAGTAATTGGGTTACTATTGGCAAGGTATCGCCATACTTGACCCGTGAGGCGATCCTTAGTTCGAATTCGTGAATGCATACATAGTCAGCCCGTGAGTACCGTGTGATCGCATTAAACCCTAGATTGGCACTGTTGCTCTGGGTGTTCACTGCCATGAAAATTTTAGATGAGCAGACAAATTTCCGAAGCCGTTCAGTCATGAGCCCGTGGCCGAAATCCGATACCAAGACGATGTCGTGTTTGGGCAGCTGGTCTTCCAGAAGACTATAAAGCTTCTCTTCAATGCTCAATGGGAGAGGGGTGTCGTCAAGATACTGAATCTCAAACATTTTGGTCAGGAAGGACGGTTCCAAATATCGGCGCTTGACTATTGTGGGTCGGTCGGGGGTTTCTACCGTGAACATCTTTACGTTGGGACGCATTTTAGAGTTTATGAATTCGGAATGAGATTGTTCCTGTCCGAGAGTAGTGATTAGTGTCACTTGTTTGCAGAAACCTGCTAGGTGATTAGCGATAGCAAGGGAACCTCCGGCAAAGTTTTCTTCGCCAGAGAATTTTGTAGAAACAATCGATTCCCTCGGCGATTTTGCAAGAGGTATACAGTAACAATACTGATCCAATATTGCCTCCCCAATCAATAGAACACGTACATCGGCCAGGTTCTGGAGAACTCCTACGACCTCATCCGCAGTGTGTTTCTTGCGGAACTGTTCCAGGTATGCTTCAGTTTCAGGTGGATAAATTTTAAAATACTTGTTGATGAGCGTACTGGAGCTAAAGACTTGGCCTTCTGTGAAGCGGATCTCCCCACCTACATTTTGAACGGCCTTGGCTTCGTCTACGATCTTACCTGTCACGTCGGACTTGTAATCCGCATATTCCTGTCCCTTGGCATATACATGGGGTTTCAAGGAATGAATTGTTTCTACTGCAGTGGGCCATTTATTGAGTGTCACATAGTCGACGTATTCCAGTGCAGCGATAATCTCTAGACGGAGGTTTTGGTTGAAGACAGGTCTTCCGGGTCCTTTAGTTACAAATTGATCAGGAGTTACTGTAACGACTAGGATATTTCCAAACTCTCTGGCTGCCTTGAGATGCATGATGTGACCGGGATGAAGAAGATCAAAGACTCCGTGGCATAAGACGATGCGTTTGCCGGTGGTTCGAGCTGACTCCAGAATCGAGATCAGCTCAGAAAAATCTTTAATTTTATCTGTTTGGGCCATAGACATCTCAAACGCGCTTGCGTTCGACCGGTGCGAGATAGCGAAACCAGTCTTTCGTCGCTTGGGCAATAGATTCCGGCGTCCAAACCGGGGCATCTTTCCAGTCTGTTATCCGTTCCAAAGTCATACGAACTCCTTCTTTAAACGAATATCTTGGTTGCCATCCTAATATCTTTTTAATTTTTGTAATATCCGCAAAGGTACAATCTGGTTCTCCCGGCCTCCTAGGGATATTAACGCGAGGCCCTCCAATCATATCTGCAAGGCTGTTTACCGAATAGGTGTTTCCAGATCCCACATTAAAAACCTCATTACGGACATTACTCTTGGCTGCCATCACAAGTGCATCGACTACGTCCAAGACATACGTAAAATCTCTTGTCTGATTGCCATCACCAACTATTGTCAAGGGTTTATTGGTCAGTTTCTGGGCAAGAAAAACTCCAAACACAGCCCCGTAAGTGCCTGCTGTTCGGGCCCGAGGTCCATATGCATTGAATAGACGGAGTGAGAGAACTCCCAAGTTGTAGACTTTTCCCCAATGGAGCACGAGTTGCTCTCCAAGGTATTTGGTCAGGGCGTAAGGATATTCGGGACGGATTGGAGCTATTTCAGGCGTAGGATATACATCCGGTATACCATAACATGATGAAGAGGCCGTGTACACAAACCGTTTTACTCCGGCAAGGCGTGCCGCCTCCAGAACAGTCAGAGTCCCGCTCACATTGGCTTTGTAATAATCAAGAGGTCGCTGTATGGAGGGGACAATGTCGGCCAGAGCAGCAAGATGGAATACCGTGTCTACTCCTGTAAAGAAGCCTTCGACGGCCTCTTTCTCTGTAATATCGACCTCACCAATGTGGAGGTGTGGATGGTTTATCACATCATGCAGATTCTCGCGGCGTCCTGTGGCAAAATTTTCGAGCACGGTGACCTCGCATCCTTCCCGGAGAAGCCGATCAACTAGATGACTGCCAATAAATCCAGAACCACCTGTGACTAGTGTTTTATGAAGGTCTGCCATGAAGCCAAATTATTCCTGATTCAGTATTGTTAGAACATTTCTTTAAAAATCAAGTAAATACAGATTTTTTTCAATTATTCCATTAGTTAAATACTTGTTTATTTCTGAGGTTTACGAGGAAACATCAGGTGAAGTTGATTTATTTAAGAATATTATTTTTGTAAAGATTAACAGTTAAGGTAGTGGAATTCATTCATCACTAGAAATTAGAGTGTTTGGAGTTTTTGATCGCTATATAACCTTTTATTAGCTCTTTGATCCCAAATTCAAGTGGATAAAGAGGTTTATAGCCAGTACGTTCTATTTTCTCATTTGACACTATATAATCTCTCTTATCTGGATCTTCACCGATAGGTGCCTCCATATACACAAAATTAGGGACTTGCTTCTTAATTTCTTTACATAATTCTAATTTGGATAGATTGGCATTTGAGAGTCCTACATTATAAGGTTCGTTTTTCATCGAGTCGAAATTATTCAACGCGTGTAGAAATGCTCTAGCTACATCTCTGATATGGATGTAGTTGCGTTTTGCATGCCCTTCAAAAACAACTACGGTTCTGTCGGTTACTGCTCGATAGACAAAGTCATTTACTAACAGATCAATCCTCATGCGAGGTGATATTCCAAAGACAGTAGCTAATCGAAAAGAGATCGAATTGCTGGCCTCTAGAATCGCCTTTTCAGCCTCGACTTTTGTTACACCATAGAGTGAGATTGGACGCATAGGGGTTTCTTCAGTGCAATACTTGCCGGGCTCTCCGATCCCGTAACCGCTATTGGTTGTTGGAAAAACGATCTTCTGATGTTTTGAACGTAGAGATAGCAATAAACGGATCGCTTCTAGATTTGTAGAGCGAGCTGCAACCTCATCTGCCTTGCATGCTGGGGCTCCTACTATCGCTGCCATTGGAATGATAACATCAGCATTTTTTATTACACGTTGTAGGATTTCCTTATCGCGTACATCTCCACGGATCATCGAAAATCTCTCACTGGCACAGCATTCAAGCAGGCTTGGGCCATACATAAAATTATCGAGAACAGTTACTTCAAAGCCTTCCTGTAATATAGAAGGAACTAGTACTGAACCTAAATAACCTGCACCGCCAGTTACAAGTATCTTTGTCATAGAGCTTTTATGCTATTAGACTTGAGCAAAATATCAACAATCCGTCTACTTGCATTTCCATCACCATATATGTTTTTTTTCCTAGCCATTGATTTGTACTGCCTTTTGTTGCCTAACAGGTTTGAAACTGCATTAAAAATGGTTTCTTTTGATGTCCCGGCAAGGATTGAGAGGCCTGCGTCAATGGACTCGGTTCTTTCAGTTATTTCTCTCATTACTATCACAGGCTTGCCAATAGCCGGGGCTTCCTCCTGAATGCCGCCAGAATCCGTTAAAATAAAGTGACTTTTTTGGGCCAGCCACACCATTGCGGGGTATTCAACAGGTTCGAGAAGGTGGATATTATGCAGATCTCCAATGGTATCATAAACTGGTTTTCTGACATTTGGATTCAGGTGCACTGGATAAACGATCTCAACATCGTGAGACGAGGCCACTTGCTTTAGAGCGTTACATATATTTACAAAAGGAGTCCCAAAACTCTCTCTACGGTGACCTGTAACTAGTATGATTTTCTTGTTGAAATCAACTTGATTGAATCGCGCTTGATATTTCTGTTCTAAACCATTGCTTTGTATCTTATTTTGAGTCATAACAAGGGCATCTATAACAGGGTTTCCTACAACGTGTATTCTCTCTTTAGAGATACCTTCCTTTATTAAATTTACTTTGGCGCCCTGTGTAGGCGCAAAGTGTTGGTCAGCTAAATGACTTGTGAGTACTCTGTTGATCTCCTCTGGGAATGGTGAGAATTTATTTCTTGTCCGTAGACCAGCTTCTATATATGCCACTTTTACTTTGCGATAGAACGCGGCAAGTGCAGAGACAAAAGTAGCAGTTGTATCTCCTTGAACGATTATCCAATCTGGATTATCTGAAGAGATTATTTTGTTCAAACCATCAAGCGATCTGGTAGTAATATCGAATAACGATTGATTTTTCTTCATGATGTTCAAATTATAATTAACCTTAATGTTGAAAAATGA
The DNA here is from genome assembly GCA_005239585.1 of Planctomycetaceae bacterium. The sequence goes on along the minus strand of SBBU01000078.1, from coordinate 2,508 downwards.
AATGACCTGATCTACGAGGGTCTCATGTTGTCCAGTAACGCAGACTGTTGTATCAATACTACTACGGCGTTGTAGTTCTATTATTACAGGTGATAGCTTTATCGCCTCTGGTCTTGTACCGAGTATTACGAATACCTTCATACATTTGTAACTACGAATTCTGAGTTACATAGGAATCTGCTACTTGTGATGGATCACCAATCATCTTAATTTGACCCGAGTCAAGCCATATTGCCTGATCGCACCATGACTTGACCATCGCAACATCATGAGTTACCAACACTATTGTCTTTCCACATTTTTTAAAGTAATTCATCCTTTCAATACATTTTTTTGTAAAAGAAATGTCCCCTACAGCTAAGACTTCATCAATCAACATGACATCAGGATCAACATGTACTGCTACTGAAAAACCGAGTCTTACATACATTCCGCTGGAGTAAGTTCTAACATAGTCGTCTATATATTCATTTATTTCAGCGAAATTAATGATTTCATCCAGCTTTTTCTTGATCTCGTTCTTTGACATCCCAAGAATGATGCCCTGAATTATGACATTCTCACGACCAGTAAGCTCAGGATGAAAACCTACACCAAGTTCTATCAGTGCAGAGACCTTTTCTGGTACGGATATCTTCCCACTGTCAGGTTTTAATATCTTTGCCATTAGTTTGAGCAATGTGCTCTTGCCGGATCCATTTCGTCCTATTACTCCCAGTGTCATACCTTTATCAACCTTGAAGTTTATCCCTTGCAATGCCCATGTGTAATCATGTTTATTATTTTGATTTGGTTTCCAGAGGTCATGCAAAAGAAAGGTTTTTAATGTTGTGGCAACTGATTTCTGAGTATGTCTTTTATATTTTTTCGAGACATTTTCTAGTTCTATAAGCGACATCAAATTTCCTCAGCGAATATATCCTTTCGAGATTGAAAGAAGAGAAAGCCTAAGACAAGCATGATACATGAACCAACAAACAACCCACCAAGACCGACTAGAAAAGGAGGTGTCCCATATAATAAGATGTTCTGGTATGCCAATACTAACTGTGTCATTGGATTTAGCATGACATAAATCTGATAGTTTTCAGGTATTAATTTCATGGGATAGAAAATAGGAGTGAAGAAAAACCAAATCATGATGATATTGGGTATGATGTGTATAAGGTCTCTAAATTGGACTGCCAGCGCAGAAAGAATCAAAGAGAGTGACAGGATAAAGATAAACTGGATCGCTACGACAATCGGCAGTACGAGAATATAGGGAGTAGGTGTAAAGTTGGCCAATACAAGAAACAAAAACAATATTGGGAGACTAAGGATATAATGTATCATGTTACTTGTTGTATATATCACTGGAAAGATCTCTGACGGGAGATAAACTTTTTTTATCAAGCCACTATTTCTTAGAATAGCTGTAGTGCTGTCAGAAATGGCTGACGAAAACCATGTCCATGGTAATATTCCACAAAGCAGGAATACCGGATAATTTTGGATATCTGTTATTTTCATATAGACGGAGAAGACAATCGTGTATGTAACCATTAAGATCAGAGGATTTAAAAATGACCAGAGAAATCCAAAAAAAGTGCCTCTATACCGGGCTTTAAGCTCTCTTTGTACCAGGATTTGTACAAGTGCCCTATACTTGTAAAGTTGGCTTAGACTTTGCATCACTTTACCTATCTTTATATATCGGTTCTTAGAGTTGTATCACGGATTATTTGCCCCAGTTTTAGATACTAATATGTTAGCCTGCAAAAGTGAGTCAAAAGTCCCTGCGTCAGTCCACCATCCATCAAGTACTTCCCAAGTCATTAGGCCTTGCTTTATATAATAATTGTTTACATCGGTAATCTCGAGTTCTCCTCTCTGAGATCTCTTGAGCGGCTTTATAACGTCAAAAACAGTTGAATCATAGAGATATATCCCAGTCACTGCGTATGAAGATGCTGGTTTTGCAGGCTTTTCATCTATTTTTACTATGCGGTCATTTTCAAATACTGGTACTCCAAAACGCTGGGGGTCTTTTACCTCTTTTAATAGGATTTTTGCACCTTTGGTTTGATTTTCGAAATTCTTTATTGCCACCGTGATATTCTTCTCAATTATGTTATCGCCAAGAATTACGCAAAGCTTTTCACCTTCACAAAAGAATTTTGCTATAGCTAGTGCCTCTGCTATCCCGCCTTCACCTTCCTGATAGGCATAATTAATGTGATTAAGCCCGAATTCCTTGCCGTTTCCCAGCAGCCTTAGGAAATCGCCTGCACTATTGCCTCCTGTGACAATTAAAATATCTTTGATTCCAGCTTTAACAAGGGTTTCAATCGGGTAGTGTATCATTGGTTTGTTGTAGACTGGCAAGAGGTGTTTATTTGTTATTTTGGTTAATGGCAAGAGCCTAGAGCCTAATCCACCAGCGAGAATAACTCCTTTCATATAGCACTTTAGTGCTATTAGAGAAATTGCTATTCAGCAGTTTATACCACTCCACCGTTTCACGCA
>SBBU01000203.1 GCA_005239585.1 Planctomycetaceae bacterium | reverse complement strand
TCATGCTTCGACGAACCTCCCGAAAGACACGTTCAGGTAGTGGAGATGGTGCTCGATAAAGCCAAGCGAATGGTGGAATATAAGAAAGATGTCGTTATAGTGCTTGACTCCCTCACTCGAATGACTCGAGCTTATAATAACGTAACTCCTCATTCTGGAAGAATCCTATCTGGAGGCATCGATGCCACCGCATTCAGAGGCCCGAAGCAGTTCTTTGGATCAGCCCGGAAAATAGAGGAGGGAGGATCGCTAACCATAATTGCTACAGCGCTCGTGGATACTGGCAGCAGAATGGATGAGGTCATATTTGAAGAGTTTAAAGGCACGGGTAATATGGAACTCGATCTTAACCGCTCACTGGCCGACATGAGAATATTCCCTGCTTTAGATCTATTAAAATCTGGTACTCGAAAGGAAGAATTGATGATGGATCCGGAGGAACTAAAGTGTATATGGCTTCTCCGTAAGATGATAGGTGACATGGTAAAGCCTCAGGATGCTATGGAGATGTTGATCGAAAGAATAAAGAAAACCAAATCAAATGCAGAGTTCTTGATGTCTATATCCAAGGCAATCCAAAGATAAAGCAAAATTCATAAATCTAGTCAACCTAAAGGGCTAACCCTTGACGTGATCCTCTCGACAAAGGGATGGTATATTACAATTGATACCATTTTCAGTAAGAAAGTTGAGAATTCTAATCTAGGTTGTTTTGACTTTTGACTTGAATTTTTGAGGTTTGACTTTTAAGTTATGAGATAATGAATTATTGGTTCGTTTCACGAACTCTATTGTTTTCCTTATTACTTCTTCCTCTACCTTTTTAAGGTTGCCGTTTATCATCGCTCCTGATGCCCTCATATGACCTCCTCCTCCCCATATTAAAGCCAGTTTAGAACCATCCACAGGATCATCTGCTCTGAAGCTTACTTTTATTTTACCGGGTTGGTCATCTAACTCTCTCAGTAGGATTGCAACTTTAACAGTCTTCAATGATTTGATCGCATTGATATATTCTTGTGTCTCGTACGGATAAAATCCGCAGTCATTTGCCATCTGATTAGTTAATGACGTCCAAGCTATTTTTCCATCACTAGTCATGGAAATAGATTCGATTATCCTCGATAGGAGTTTGAGTTGTTCCATAGTTTTTTGTCTGTATAACATTTTGTTTATGTAGGCAGGGTTTACTCCTATAGATAAAAGATCAGCAGTGATTTGATGAGTCGCTACCTTGGTGTTTGAAAAGGCGAATCCGCCAGTGTCTGTGTAGATCGAGACATAGAGATTCATCGCCATGTATTTGTCGATTTTCACCTTTGAGTTTTTGATCAAGTAATAGACCATTTCTCCAGTTGCAGCGAATGATGCGTCAACCCAGTTTATATCAGCAAACCTAGTATTTGATATGTGATGGTCAATGTTTATGATGAACGGTTTTGATGGGATCTTTGCTCGGAGTCTTTCCAAGCGATCAATGGATGCGCAGTCAACCACAAACATGGCATCATAGTGATCACGCAGATCACTGGGTCCTTCGCCAACCGCAGAGGCGCCTGGCAGAAATTTATATTCGGGGATCGCACCATAATCACAAACGACATGAGAAGTCTTTCCGAGTTTTTTTAGCATAAAGTTAATAGCTAGTGCTGAGCCTATTGCGTCTCCATCTGCTCGTGCATGGCTGGTTATGAGGAAATATTTATGTCTCTTAATCTCATTCAAGATCCCTTTTGTGATCTTAGTTGTTTTGGTTTGCAACTTGACTACAGACAAGGTTTTCATCTCCTATACTCTGGACTGAAACATTTACTATTTTACCTCTTTCACATGAGCCGGGAATTGTTGCCTTGAGATATCGCTCTGTATAACCAGTTGAGTTACCATTACTGGATTCTACCAAAACACTGACCCGTTTCCCAACAAAGCGTTTGTAATAATCTGCGGCCATCCGCGCCGAAAGTCCCCTCAATTTTGAGTATCTCTCTTTCTTTGTAGTTCTTGGTAGATCTGGTAGCTTGGAGGCGTCTGTTCCAGATCGGTGGCTGTATGTGAAGATGTGTACGCGGCTGAAGGTTACTTGTTCGCAAAATCTTAGGGTGTTTTCAAAATTTTGATCGCTCTCAGTGGGAAAGCCAATTATTATGTCTGTAGAAAACGATGGTTCATGGACTTTGCTTTTTATAGCCTCTATTTGTCTTAGAAACTGGCTTGTGTTGTACCTTCGTCTCATTGCCATTAGAACAGAATCATCACCTGACTGTAAAGGTAGATGTAGATGTGGGCAGAATCTATCCTCATTTTTCATGATTGTGATTAGTTCTTCTGACACCTCGTTTATCTCTATCGAACTGAGACGAATTCTCTCCAGGTCTTTTATCTTGAGGAGTTCAGAGACCAGACGTGGCAGTTGTAATTTCTTTTCAGTATCCTTGCCAAATGAACCCAGATGGACGCCTGTTAGCACTATCTCTCGATATCCGTTCTTTACAAGATTTCTAGCCTCTGCGAGTGTCTGGTCAATAGATTTTGATCTGTTTGCACCCCTGACTTGAGGAATAATGCAGAAAGAACAGTTAAGATCACATCCATCTTGAACTTTCAAAAAGGCCCTAGTGTGACCTTCAAATGAGGTAATCTTCAAAGGTTCCGTTTCTGTGCCGCCAGCAATTAGACCTGCAACACTTTCTTTGGATCTTTCGACGCTAACACCTGCAATCTCCTTGAAGTTAGCCTCATTAGAATTGACTGCGCAACCTGTCACTATAATCTTTGCTCCATGGTTTTTCGCAGCCAGATGCCTTGCGGTATCATATGCCTCTTTATAGGCATTTTCTGTGACCGTGCAGGTGTTTATAACATAGGCATCTAAACCATCTGAGAGCTCTCTCCACTCAAAGCCTTTTCTTACAATAGACTCTGCAATGGCCTGGCTTTCATACTGATTAACCTTGCAACCGTAGGTTATTACTGTGAAAGTTTTAGTACACATTTACCCTTGACACGAGCCACTCGTCAAAGGCGAGTCAGGTGCGCAATCTTC
>SBBU01000219.1 GCA_005239585.1 Planctomycetaceae bacterium | reverse complement strand
TTTCACGCCAGCCGTTGATGCAAAGCGCCACAGAGTCAGAATTGACTTGGACCAGAATCAGCTTTATGCCATTTAGACCCTGTATTGTGTTGCCATCCGGATCACGGATTTCCATACCGATATATGCAACTATTTGCCTAGTGAAAATCTTTTTGTCCTTTGAAACCAGCTCAAAGACAGCGGCCCCTTCAGTCGGATGCGGGAAGATGGCTATCAAACGCAGAAAATTGGAAATCATCGGCAGTGAGGGTGGCTCTGGCACAATCGGCTTGGATGGGCCCTTGGCCACAACCATTGGATTGGGCAGAGTCTTTAGCGTGGTATAGTCAGGACGTTCTATATTTGTAGATGGCTTTGTAACAGGCCTCAGTATTCCTTTGGCCAATACCACACCCTGCGGTTTTTGACTAAAGAGGATCGAATGACCATAGATAACTATGGTCAAGACTAAAAGGAAGTTTATGAAAATCAGCCCTTTTCTTACTCGATCTGCTCTTTTTTGACTCATTTCTTACTCTCTATATTTAGACACACCAGTCTGAAAAAAGTTCGTGAAAAAAAGGCGTATAAAACATAGTTACTCTTCCCTGTTCTCTTTCTGAAGGCGATTTGGCGCATAGTTGTTCAAGGTTCTACGAAGTTCATCCAACAAGTCTTGCTTAAGGTCACCTGGCTCAGCTTTGTCATAATCTTTCCTACGATAATCTTTCCAGTCTGATCTCTTATAATCTGGCCAACGATTATCGGGCCATTTTGGATCCTTGGGTAAAAGCTGAGGCCAAGATCCGCACTTGGTACATTTAACCTTGTCATGTTCAATGCATTTAAACACCTTGTTCTTTTGCTTTTCTTCCACTCTCTTGTAACATTCTTTGCAGGCTGGAGTGCCGTGTTTCTTGCATTGCTGGACATGTGATGTTACTTTGCCAAAACACTGGTCGCACTCTTTTTTACTGTGTGCTTTGCAGCCTGTGACAAAGACCATTTTATCCTTCTTTTCTATCACGAAACATTCCTCACAACGCCATTTATTATGGCCAAGGCAGCGGTCTTTGCTGAGTCTTTCTTTCTTAACAGACTCTTGACATTCAGAGCACTCGTACTTTTTTTTATCATGGGCAACGCATTTCTCATAAGATACAGGAGATTCCACCTCTTCTTCTTTAAAACATTGGTTACAATCTTTTGTCTTGTGCTTGATACACGTGAAACGACCAAGAGTCTCATATGAATCTTTTGGTGGTTTTAATGGGTCTTTTGGGGGGTTGATATCACCCACAGACGAACGGCCTGTTAATGCCAAAACTGCCTGCTCCAGCCAGTGTTTCGCAGTCTTGTCTGCCTCTTTTTTCAACGCTGCTTCTGCTTTTTGCCTGGCTTTCTCCACCAGTTCTTTTGAGAGAGTGTTCAGTGAGGCCAGCTTTGCAAGTGTCATGGCTGCGTACCAGCGAACGCCTACCTCAGCGTCTTGCAATACATCAAGCACCGCATGAACCGCCTCTTCGGCCTCTTTGCCTTTAAGGTCTGATGCGACGTGGCTCAGCGCAAATGCCGCACACTGACGTAGTTCACCATCTGCATGTGCCAGCGCACCAATATAAAACCAGGCGTGGTCTACTTTGACCATCTGCAATTCCTGTTCCCCTGACACAATCTTTTTAAGATTTTTTTGGATAGTTTCTTCTCTAAGAAACTCTGCTGCCAAGGATATTTTGCCCTCAAGTCCCAAAAGCTCAGGTTTGGTCTTGAGCTGGGCGCTTGTAAAATCGAGCCACTCTGTCGTTGGTTTCTTCGCAAGCTCTTTCAGCAAAGCTTCCATATTCTGCTTCTCCTGTGGGCTTTGCTTTGAAGGCGCTTTGGCATACTGTACATACGCCTTTTGAAGTGCATCCACCTGAATCTCACCTTGAGCGTTGGTCACCTGTGCGAATCCAGCCAATGCCATTACAGTCATCATTCTTTTCATTTCTTCTCCTTCTTTCTGCTCCATGTCTACACGAAATTTTCTTCCACTAACCTTTGCCATGGCAGTTTTGACCATAAACGGCTCGTTATCCTTTTCCGTCTTGAACGTGGCGGCTCCCTTGTTAAGTTGCACAAATTGCTGGGTGCTAGTCTTCTCTTTCTTCACAACAAGCTCAGTTTGCGGACCAAGTTCCACAATAGTATTGTCAGACAGCTTTACTACCGCATACTGATCGGCTCCTGTGGTGATACGCCCGTCAGAGACAGAAACCTCTCCAGAGATTACCTGAATATCATGCTGTGATGGAAAAATCTGCCACAGGACCAGTGCCAAAATGATTCCTGCTGCAGCCATTGACCCATAATAGAAGAGGCTCAGACCTTTTTTCTGAGCGACATGTTTTTGCGCATCAATCTGATCCGGGTGCTTGGGCAATCTATCCAGTACTTTGGATGTAAATTTGTCAAAAGAAACATTGACGATGTCAGATTTGCGTATGAATTTCTCCAGTTCTTCTCTTTTGTCATCAAAAGCTCTTGTGCCTACAGTCTTCACCAGATTTATCTCTTGGTGTTGCT
>SBBU01000359.1 GCA_005239585.1 Planctomycetaceae bacterium | reverse complement strand
TTTCTCACGTTAGAAGAGAGAAAAGAGAAGGATATAAAGCAGGTAATTTAAATAATGGTTTACTCTCTGCAAGAGGTGAATTCATAGCCTTTTTCGATGCAGATTCTGTTGCGCCTAGTAATTTCTTGAAAGCCAGCATACACCATTTTACAAATCCAAATATAGGCGCTATTCAAACCAGATGGAGTCATATAAATAAAAATTACTCAATACTTACAAATGTTCAGGCTATCACTCTTGACAGCCATTTTGTAATCGAACAAACAGCTAGAAATAGGACAGGACGTTTCATCAATTATAACGGAACAGCAGGCATCTGGCGAAAATCAGCGATTGAAAATCTGGGCGGCTGGAACACTAACATCGTCTCTGAGGATTTTGACATGAGCTTCAGGGCGCAAATCAATGGGTGGGAATTATTATATATTAACGACATTGAGACGCCTTCAGAGCTCCCATCAGAAATGGGAGATTACAAGACACAACAACACAGATGGGTTAAAAATGCAATTCAAACCGCAAAAAAGAACTTACCCGGTGTTTTAAAGGCTAAAGTACGCGGCTATGTCAAAGCAGAGGCTATCATCCACTTATGTGGAAGCTTCAATTTTCTGCTGTTACTCCTACTTTCTTTACTCATGTTACCTATGACTCTTATTCGAGGCACCTACATAACAAACGTGCCTGCAGAAGTAGATTTGATAACATTTGCATGCTCTACGATATCCCTGTGTGTTTTTTATATGCTAGGTCAAACTGAACTTGGATACAGCTTCATAAAGACGTGCTTTTCACTACCTGCTGTACTCTCATGCGGAATAGGCATGTGCATAAACAATTCAAAGGCTGTTTTAGAAGGGTTATTCAGCAAAAACAATGCCTTTGTCCGCACACCAAAATACAATATAAGCCAAAATGGCAATAGAACAAAAGAAAGAAAATACAGCAACAGCGCCAATCGTATAATCCAGTTTCTTGAGATCCTAGCAAGCATATATTTTGGAGTTGCACTCTATCATGCGATAAACTTTAAAATGTGGATTGCCGTACCATTTCTTGGAATGTTCATGTTGGGTTTCTTATATGTAGCTATATTACCCGTGCTTCAATCTAGAGAGACAAAGAGGACGACAGAAGAACAACTGCCAAAAATCCCAAAAACAGAAACTGCAGGCGTAGAACCACAGTTGAAGTGAATACCCTAGTTACCGGAGCAGCTGGATTCATAGGATCGCACCTCTGTGAGGCACTGGCCAAATCAAACACTGTAATTGGTATAGACAATTTCGATCCATATTATGACATTAGATTAAAAGAAAAGAATCTGCTGGCCCTTTCGAAAAACTCTAAATTTAAACTTTGCAATGTAGACATTCTTAATACAGAAAAGCTCCAAGATGTGATGGCATCTTGGAAATTCGATGTGATTTTTCACCTTGCAGCGCTAGCAGGGGTAAGGCCATCAATAAAAGATCCCGCACGTTATAACAATGTAAATGTAACAGGCACTATCAACCTCCTTGAAATAGCAAAGGAGAGGAAACTAAAAAGAATTATATTTGCTTCATCATCAAGTGTATACGGAAACACCAACAATGTACCGTTTAGCGAAGTCGAAGAGGATCTGCAACCGATCTCGCCATACGGAGCCACAAAATTGGCTGCTGAACATACCTTACGGGTCTATTCAAAGCTGTTTGATTTCAGACCTACAGCACTTCGATTCTTTACGTGCTATGGGCCAAGGCAACGGCCAGATATGGCAATACATAAATTCACAAGATTAATTTCTGAAGGAAAGGAAATCGAAATATATGGCGACTCTACCCTTCGTGACTATACTTACGTGGACGACGTTATCTCTGCTGTGGTTAATTGCGCTAATCTGGACGAGCATTTTGAGGTGTACAATATAGGAAATTCAAAACCCACAGAAATTGCGAATGTTATAAACATACTAGAACAAAAAATTGGGAAGAAAGCCGTAATACGACGCATTGCAGAACAGCCAGGCGATGTAAAGCAAACATTTGCCGACATTAGTAAGGCTTCATCAAGACTCGGCTTTTATCCTAAAATCACTATTAAGGATGGACTAGAAAAATTCGTAGACTGGTATAAGGAAATCTTTCAAAAGCAATCTACGAATTAATCCTCATTCTAAAAACTTGAACTGAATGCGGGCTAGTGCTTGTTCAGTAGACCTTCGATACAATCAATAAGTTCCCTCGCCTTGAACGGTTTGGAAATGAATTCGTCAGCCTTTGACATCTGCCTCCAATACTCATCCGGCTTGTCGCTACCTTGAGTAATAGCGGTTAGCATCACTACTGGTATGCTCTTATGATCAGGGCTTGATTTTAGATCTGCGCATATCTCAAATCCTGTCTTGTTAGGCAGCATAGCGTCAAGAATAATAAGATCAGGTTTTTCAGTGGTCGCCTTTAAATAGCCTTCGTTTCCCTCCTCAGCTTGGATAATCTCATAGTCTCTATTCTTGAGCATGAATCCTAATATATCCCTAATGTTTTTCGAATCCTCCACTATCAAGATACGTTTTGACACGCACCACATTGTAAGTTTTTTACCACTCCCTTTCAAGAAACTTGATTTTTCAAATAAAAATGATAGTTTTTTGTGCCCAGATGATACTTAGTTTAGCGCTTGGTTTATAGAATTGTTATTTAAAACTGTCAAGTTGAAAACAGCACTTTACGATACACATCTCAAACTCAAGGCAAACATAGTAGACTTTCATGGCTGGCAAATGCCTATATCTTATACCGGTATCGTTGAAGAACACCTACACACAAGAAAAGCATCTACTCTATTTGATCTGTCCCATATGGGCAGAATCGTGGTCAAAGGTAATGACTGCACAAGGTTTTTACAGGGTTTACTTACTACTGATATAGAAAAGCTTTTAGAGGGTCAGGCCAAATATTGCATGATCCTTAATAGCAAGGGTGGAATAATTGACGATCTCGTTCTGTATAAAGATGCAAATCTTTATTTGTTGGTAGTAAATGCCTCAAATCGCGAAAATGTGCTGGCACACATGAAATCATTTTCTGGAAACATTGCTGTAGAAATAGTTGATAAAACCATGGAGTTATCCATGATAGCACTTCAAGGCCCAGACTCTGAAAAGGTAATGAAAGATTCTCTCTCACTCGAATTAAACAAGTTGAAATATTACAGGTTTAGAAACGTCACAATTATGGGTGAAGATGCTGTGGTTTCACGAACTGGATATACAGGTGAAGATGGTTTTGAAATAATGGCCCCGAAAAAAATAACTGTGTCAATATGGTCAAAACTTTTATCTAGCAATGTAACCAAAGTAATACCGGCTGGTCTTGGCGCCAGAGATACTTTACGAACCGAGGCAGGCATGGCCTTGTATGGAAACGATATAGATGAAACGTTTAATCCCATCGAGGCAGGGCTCTCTTTCGCCGTCTCACTCGATAAGACAGACTTTGTAGGAAAATCTTCGATTGCCAACGTCAAACCAACAAGACGCCTAACAGGCTTTACAATGACATCCAAAAGAATCGCAAGACATGGTCATGAAATATTTGACAAGGACAGAAAAATGGGGTTTGTTACAAGTGGCACTTTCTCGCCCACATTTCAAAAGGCAATAGGAATGTGCTACGTTGAACCTGAGCAAGCAAAGCCTAACAACACTTTAACAGTAGATATTAGGGGAAAACGAGAGGAAATAGTAATTCAAGAACTTCCATTTTACAGGAGAAAAAAATGAGACCTCCTGATTTGAAATTCAACGAGACTCACGAATGGATTAAAATCATAAACAAAAATACAGCAGTGGTGGGCATAACTGACTTTGCCGTCAGCAAACTAAGTGACTTGGTTCATGTAGAACTGCCAAAAATCGGCGAAAACCTCGAACAAGGTCAGGCTTTCGGAGAGATTGAATCCGTAAAGACTGTTTCAGAGCTTATATCTCCCCTTTCTGGAAAAGTCCAGGAAATAAATAAGGACGTAGTAGACCGTGTTGCTACAATTGCAGAAGAACCCTACGAGGATGGTTGGCTTATAAAAATCAGATTCACCGAGCCTTCAGAGCTCAATGGTCTGATGTCGGCAACAGAGTATGATGAATTCATAAAATCAACAGAGAGTGAGGGCGGCAAATCTGAAGACGATGACGACCTCGACGAAGAATACTTTGTCTAACTGAACCATCTCTTACGATCTGAGTTTGTAATGGAATATATACAGAACACAAAACAAGATGTAGAACATATGCTAAAAGCAATCGGGATCAATTCCACCGATGAACTTTTCAAAGATATACCGGAAAACATCCGAGCCAAGGCCTCTCCATTGAATGTCCCGCCACCACTGAGCGAACTGGAAGTATTGAACCTGCTTTCCGGTCTGGGATCTCTAAATACAGCTATTTCCAACTATACCTGTTTTATCGGGGCTGGGAAATACGATCACTTTATCCCGAGTGTAGTCGAGGAATTAAGCAGAAGAAACGAATTTTACACGGCCTATACACCATACCAGGCAGAGGCAAGTCAGGGAAACCTGCAGGCAATATTTGAATATCAAACAATGATGTGTGAACTCACAGGCATGCATGTCTCAAATGCCTCACACTACGACGGAGCGAGTGCACTATGCGAGGCTGTAGGTATGTCTATAGAACACACCTCAAAGACAAAGGTTGTTATCTCTTCTGCTGTGAATCCATTTTATAGGCAAGTGATAAAATCAATCCTCCAGTTTAAGCAGTTTCAACTTGTAGAATGTCCTTATAAGGATGGAGTTACCGACCCAACTGATATAGCCAGATTAACAGACAATAATACCGCTTCAGTTGTGGTTCAAAATCCAAATTTCTTTGGCTGCGTTGAAGATCTCGAGACGATATCTCAAATAGCTAAAGCCCAAGGGGCACTTTCAATAGCAAGTGTCAATCCTATATCCCTGGCAATATTGAAAACTCCCGGAGAATGCGGCTTTGATATCGCGACCGGAGATGGCCAATCGCTGGGCAATGAGATAAGCTATGGCGGACCTACTTTTGGTTTTATAGCCTCAACAGGTTCCCTTGTCAGAAAAATGCCCGGCAGGATCGTAGGACAAACTGCTGATAAAGAGGGAAGGAGGGGCTATACACTCACTCTGCAGGCGCGAGAACAGCACATTCGAAGGGCCAAGGCCACCAGCAACATCTGCACTAATCAAGCTCTTTTGGCATTAAGATCAACAATCTACCTTTCCTGCCTTGGGAAAAACGGCCTCAACCAAGTTGCTGAGATGTGCCTTCAAAAATCCCATTATCTAGCCTCCAAACTGGATAAATACCTTGTTTTTAAAAAGCCCTTCTTCAATGAGTTTATTGCAAGGATAAAACCGTCTCAAAAATTTGAGAATGAAAAAATATTGCCGGGACTCGTTCTCGATAAATTTTATCCGGAATTAGAGGGTTGTATGCTTGTGTGCGTGACTGAAAAGATCAGCAAAGATACTTTGGATCGTTACGCTAATTGTCTATGAGCAAATTAATCTTTGAACTCTCAACAGAGAATAGAAACGCAGTTTCTCTGCCGGAAGCTGATGTTCCTACTATCGATGTTGAAAAAGCAATACCCAATAAATTTCTAAGAAAGGCACCCCCTAATCTGCCCCAAGTAGGTGAACTGACACTAGTAAGACACTTCATTGAACTGGCTCATAAAAATATGTCCATTGACACTAATTTCTACCCGCTTGGCTCTTGCACTATGAAATACAATCCCAAGATTAATGAAAAATGCGCAGCAATGGACGGATTTTCGAAAATCCATCCGCTTCAGCCGGATGAAAAATGCCAGGGAATCCTAAAACTCATGCATGATCTGGAGGAATATCTTAAAGCCATATCCGGAATGGACGCGATATCAATTCAACCCGCAGCCGGGGCACAGGGAGAGCTAACAGGACTCTTGATGATAAAATCTTATCTGCATGATGATGAACGCGATGAGGTGTTGATACCCGACTCGGCCCATGGCACAAATCCAGCCTCATGCAC
>SBBU01000045.1 GCA_005239585.1 Planctomycetaceae bacterium | reverse complement strand
TTCAATGAATGACCTTGCAAACTATCGCTCCAAGATGAGAGAGCCTGTTGTCGGCAAGTACAGAGATTGCACTATTGTCTCAGCGCCACCTCCTTCATCTGGCGGGGTTGCACTTATCCAGATGCTCACCATGAAGGAGATATTACAGGACAGATTTGCTAACGTGTCGCACAACTCATTTAAGTACGTTCATCTTGTTGCGGAAATTGAGAAGCGAGTCTTTGCAGACAGGGCTTACTGGATGGGAGATGCTGACTATGTAAAAATCCCAATTGATAGACTTATTTCAAAAGAATACTGCAAGAGCAGGTCTTTGTCGATTTCGCTTGAAAGCAAGACTCCAACTGCAGATGTGAGGCATGGAGTCTTTGAAAAGGAGAACACAACACACTTTTCTATTGTAGATAGATATGGCAATGCGGTTTCCAACACATATACATTAAACGATAGCTTTGGTTGCGGAGTGGTGGTAAAAGGTGCTGGGTTTCTTCTTAACAACGAAATGGATGATTTCAGCGCAAAACCGGGCCATCCCAATCTTTATGGGCTTGTTGGGGGAGAGGCAAACGCAATAGCCCCGGGCAAGAGGATGCTCTCATCAATGTCTCCAACTCTTGTCTTTAAAAAAGACAGACTTTATCTAATCGTTGGCACGCCCGGCGGGCCCACTATTATCACGACGAACTTTCAGATTATTGCCAACGTGCTTGATTTCAAGATGGATATTGACAAGGCATTAAGGGCAGGCAGATTCCATCATCAGCTTTATCCTGCAGATCAGATAAAATTCGAAAAAAACTATTCATTCAACGACAAGGTTCAGAAAAAACTGACCGATTTTGGATACCAGCTTGTCCCAAGAAGCGATATTGGAGATGTGCAAACGATTATAATTGGCGAGGATGGAAGCCCCGTGCCTTTTTCTGATCCGAGAGGAGTAGGCAAGTCAGAACGTTTTTAACACGGCGGAGTCAATTTTCCTATTCCCTACGAGTTTTTGAACGCGCCGCCACAGAAGGGGCAGCAGTTGTCACGCAGAAACACGTGGCGCTGACATTTTGGACATGGTACTAAAGTGTGTAAAAAACTCATCTTGTCTCTCCGCCAAACTAGTTTCAGGTCTATCCGGCTCTGTTTTAAGTTCAAATAATCCGCTGTCGAATGGTCGTCCGGGTGCATCTTTGATTTTAGTGAGAGTCTCGCGAAGCCCTTGTTTTTTGAGTTCCAATGCGCGGTGATGGCAGTAGGGCTGGTTGCCCGACCTGCCCATTAACGCGTGCGCTGTGTCAGTGCATCCGCCCTTGCAAGTCTCGGCATAGTAACAGCCATTGCAGAATCCCCAGAGATTATCTTTGGACCATGCCCTGTGATCCTTGAGCGTTTGGCTGTTATTCCATATCTCTTGTGCGGATTGCTCTTTGAGCGATCCTGCGGTGTAGGCATCTGTCTGAAGCGATGGACAGCCCTTGAATGTGCCGTCTGCCTCGATTCCTATCGTTTTGCATCCAGCTGAGCATTCTGTCCAGTGTAATTGCTGTTGACCGCGGCTGCGTATGAGTGTTTCATACGGGCCAAAGTATCCGACGTTGTTGCCGGGCGCGAGGTCGATGCCCGTTTCGTTGCAGCGGATTTTAAGTTGGGCAAATTTCTCTGTGAACTCGATGACGTCGTATGGCTGAAAGAGAATCATTTCATGGTCGGCGGCACGTCCCAGCGCCGATGTGATTTGTACCTGCCATGATTTGATACCCTTTTCAGTCAGAACCGTCAACAAGTCGTCGAGATCGGCAAAGTTCACGCGATTTACTTGTGTGTTTGCCGATGTCCAGATCCCTTCTTCACGTATATTGTCAAGAGCCTCCATTGCGGCCCGGAAACTACCCGGCCATCCGCGCAGCCAGTCGTGTGCGCGTTCCAGTCCGTCCACCGAAACGCTCATGCTACCTACACCGGCGTTTTTTGCACGCTGTGCCCGTTCACGCGTCAGCCCACGTCCACCTGTGGTGATGCCGGTACGGATACCCTTGTCTGAGAGTGCTTTCAGGATAATGTCCCAGTCTGGCCTAAGGTATGCTTCTCCACCGATAAGTGTTACTTCCTGTACACCAAGGTCGGCAAGCTGGTCAACAACGCGAAGCGATTCTTCCGTCGTCATTTCTCCCGGACGCTTTTTACCAGCGCGACTGCCGCAGTGCCGGCATGCCAGATTGCATGCCAGCGTTATCTCCCAGACTGCATAGTATGGTACAGGTGTAGTCATGATCTTTTATTTCTTATATTGTGGCGTTGGGATCAGATTATCAACAATGGGGTTTCCACCCTCTTTTGTCTTGATCTCTTTTAAGATCGCCTCTGCACGCGCCTTGACCTCGGGATCAGTTGTCTTGGCCAGTGCTTCTTCAACATACTTCCTACAGATGGGCCCGATCTTGCCGAGTCCTGCGGTTGCCTTGTCGCGCTTTTCAGGGTCTTCATGCCCAAGGTCCTTTATTAGGTTCTTTATCTCGTCTTCCAGTTTTGCATCCATCTTGTATTCAGGCGCCAGCTCCATGCCTGTTAGGATCTCTTTCTTCTTTACATCTACGGTCATGCTGTTAGAGAAAGTAATCTTTGCATTCTCATCTTTGGCGTTATCAAGAACACTTGTGAGGTATAGCTGCATATCCGGTTTCAGTTGCTGCTCTACCGCGTTTGTCTGTTTCACGGATAGTTCTCCCTTTACG
Organism: Planctomycetaceae bacterium; assembly: GCA_005239585.1. The sequence goes on along the minus strand of SBBU01000045.1, from coordinate 3,107 downwards.
TCTGTGACTCGTGGGCTGGTTGGAATTGTCGGAAGAATTGGGTCACGCCTTATCCCGTACGCGGGTTGAGCTATTGATGGTTTACTTACCTCAAAGGTGGCAATCCCAGGCAGCACCGACATGAGCAGTATAACTAAATCTTTATACTCCTTGCGCTCTAGTCCTCCAGCACTCAGCCTATCATCGATTGGATAATCTTTTAAAATACTAAACATCCTCTTTGTCTCGCTTACTGCCTGTCTTGGAATTTCAACTTTGATTGACTTGGCATTTACCTTCTTCAGTGATTCTCCCAGCTCTATAGTTAAGCGCATCTCTTGAATGAAGGCCTTTATCTGTTCTTCCTTGCTTGGCTTTTTCCCATCGGTCTTTGCCTTTATTTCTTCACAGACAAGGTTCATCTTGCCCTTCAAGTATGAACTCAGACCGGCTGGAATGTTTTTTTTCTCATCCAGTCTCTTGCTCTGCTTTTCCACATCGCTTATTAGCTCTTTGAGCTTTTCACTGCTTAGCGTATCATCGCGGTGTTTGAATAGCCTGAGCCAGAGATCCTGGAATTCCATAGGGACCTGCTCTTGCAGGCTGGCTGAAATAGTGATCGATTGAATGCTAGTAGCATTCAGGACATTCGCCTGTGCGACGGGACCGCTTGTGAGCAAGAGGCCCGCAGCCGCGGCAGTCGAAAGCATCGACGTGCCAGTTCCCGATGATTGTTTGAACGCTACACCGCAGAAAGGGCAGCGGTTATCGCGCAAGAACACGTGGCGCTGACACTTGGGACATGGTTCTAAATTATTCAAAATACTCATGGTGTCATTCCTCCAAAAGCTTCAATAGTAAATTCATAAACTTGATCATATAGACGTGGCCCGGCTAGGATCCGTGCAGTGCAGATGAGAATTTTTTCCCGGTTTCGGCTATTTTTGAATGGATCGTGCTATCTTCCGTAGTTCAGATTCGCCCAGAATAGGGCTTATCAGGGCATAGTAGAATTGATTGGCCCTGAAATGAATTATTGTGTATTCCAAGCCTGTATTGTCGCGAAACGTCTCTTTTTCTATCTTACTTGTATCATTTTCTTCAGAGTGTTTTAGAAAGATAGAAAAGGTCTTGATTAGTTTGCCTTGAAATCCTGCAAAAAAGAGCTGAAACTGGTTATTTAACCTCTCCTGCACCTCAACAAGGCCAAATCCAGCAGGGATGTTTTCAGGTGCAAAAAGCCTTTTCCCAAGGGTCTTTTCGATCTCGGCTAACTTTGATTGTGCCGTGAGTATTACTATTGGTTTTGCGTTCAAGTGCTCTATAAGTTTTGAACTCTCAGGTCTTGAACTTTCAGTAGCATGTGCAGGTCGGCTAAGGCTTTCTGCACTGGCGGTATGTTTTACAAGGATATCACTGCTTGCAATGTAGCTGGCCTTGTGCCATTCTGTCAGCTGTGCCAGTTCTATCGGTTTGCTTGTCCTGACCTCTTTTTCTGGAGTTCTTGTGCCTTGTTGATGGTAAAGATTTGCCACAATGACTAGGCTTACAACTGCGATAACTACCGCAGCAGATGCCGATAGTGCTAGGGGCAATATCTTGACGCGGCGCTTGCGTAAAGCAACCAGCTCGATTATCTTTTTTGAGGAATCAGGGCTGATGGATCCTGATGATTCAACCCCGACTTGCAACATCGCGGCCTCTACGATATCAAGGCATCTTGAACAGTTTGAAAGATGTTCCTCGATCCTGTCTCTCTTGCCTTGTTCAAGAGTTTGGTCGCAAAAGGCCGCTAGGATCTCATTCTCTGGATGTCTCATTACTTCTTTATCCTCACTATATTTAGACGTTTCATTATTCATTTTCGTGCGCCTATGTTATTTTTTTTTATCTCTGAAAATGCCTTTTCCAGTCTCGTTATGGCACGGTGTATCGCAGGTCCAACTGTGTTTACTGAAATACCGATTAGCTTGCTAATCTGCTCATAAGACCACTTTCTCTCATATGCAAGTTTTATAAGTAGTTTATCACGTGGCAGAAGACGTTCCTTTGCCTGATTGAGGGCAGATATTTCTGATCGATCAAATTCTTCTGAAGAAGGAACAATCTCTGTGCTTATCTTGTCTATATAGTCTGTGATAGGTATCTCTCTTTTGTGTTTTTTTCTGAGATGATCCACTGCACAGCTAGAGGCTACTAAAGAGAGCCATGTCTTGAGACTAGACTGCCACCTGAAACTTCTAAGGACTCGGGCATCATGTTGAAGTATTCTGACGAATACTTCCTGACAGACATCGTCGAAATCAGGTGTGTCTGGGTCAACTTGATAAGACCTAAATACGCGTCTGACTGTGCCCTGTATCACTGGAAAGTAATGGTTCGCCAGCTCATTCCACGCTGCATGATCTCCAGAACAGCATTTACCTACCATGGCCTTGTCATCTAAATTACTCATGCTCTATTTAATAAGATACCGTATCCCATGAAAAAGTTATAGTAAACCCCGCACCCCTCCCTTCCAGGAGGGGCTTTCTTGGGAAAACTTATTTTGCACCACTTCATCCTTGCCCCAGAGGGGAGAAGCTCGCCCAAAGGGCGACCCGTACTTCCAGACGGGGCTTTTTGTGGTGATTATATGTAACGGGCTGAGCCTGATATGATAAGAAGAAAACTTTTTTATGGAGGCGTAGCCATGTTAAATATGGGAATAGATCTTGCCAAGCGCAAGAGCCAGATAGCGATTAAAGACGAGGATGGCAATCTACATACAGAATGTAAATTGCCTAATCGTAAAGAAAATTTTGCACGTCTCATCAAAAGTTTAGATGAGCCAGTACGAGCAGTATGTGAAACCGGAAACAAATGTTTTTGGTTAATAGACATAATGCAAGAAATGGGGGTCGAAGTAAAAGTAGCAAATGCATATAAGGTAAAGCTAATCGCAGAGGCCAGGATAAAGACAGATAAAGTAGATGCAAACATTTGTAACCGTTCAGGGGTAGAAGTCAAGTAAAAATGTTAGGGTCAGGCGCGCTTGTCAACACTTTTTTGTGCCGTAACTTATTGTGATTATGCAACTTACATACACTCATTGAAGGAGGCCACAGAGCAAGCAGGAGAGCACAGGA
>SBBU01000221.1 GCA_005239585.1 Planctomycetaceae bacterium | reverse complement strand
GATCTGAAGCCCAAGTTCTTCTGCGAGCTTGCTGTTTTTTCCAAATCTTAGAAGATCGATCATGTCTTTTAGTTTACCTTTTTCTCGTAGTCTCTTTATGCATTCCCAGAATACCACAATTGTTGCTTCACAATCACCCATAGATCTGTGGCGACCAGTAGTATTTATTCCAAGGTAATTTATCAGTGCATCCAAGTTATGTCTCTTGAGTTCATTGAATGCCCTTCTAGCTAGTCTTACTGTATCTATTGATGGCATCTTGTATTTCTCAAACCCAACGCGATCTAGTTCGCTATTTAATATCCTCACATCAAAAAAAGTGTTGTGTGCTACTAAAATAGTGCCGTCGATGAAATTTAAAAGAGGAGTTGCAAGATCCTTGAATACTGGTTTATCAGCTATCATCTCGTCAGATATCCTGTGGATCCTGTAGGCATCTACTGAGATTGGCACCTCAGGATTAACCAATGAGTAAAATTTGTCTATTGTCTTTCCTGCCTGAGTCTTAATGGCGCCTATCTCTACAAGTCTATTTTGATGTGTTATCTCGAGAGCTGTTGATTCAAAGTCGACTATAGTGAATACGTTTTGTTCAATATCGAGCTGCATTACTGAATTTATATAGTTTCAATATGGAATTGCAACATTATTTGGGGATTATAGATTTGGGTACAAGTTTTTTGACGTGCTCATCAAATGTAAATGTTTGTTCTGGTGTTAAAACAGTTTTAACCTGCAGTTGCAACTGATCATCCAGAAGCATCATCTGCTGGTTTCTCCCTGCCATCATTGGAGTCATGAAAAGCTCAAGCGGTTTCAGCCTTTCTGACATGTATTTTGTAACAATTCCGTTTACAGATTGTTCCTGCTGAGGAGTAAGCGATAAAACACTTGTAAGATTTTTTGATGTGGTAGTGCCGACGTCATTTGCAACAGCAGTGTACTGTTCCTTTTTTATCACCTTGTATTCCTCATATTGCCATGCGGTGAGAGAAAAAGTGAGTATTTTTTCAAGCTCGGGTGTTTTCACCTCGAGAAACTTTGTTAGCTTCTCTCTCATTTTTGAAACATTAAGCAGGTCTTCCTCTGAAGAACCCTCTAGGAAATCTTTGATGAGGCCGTCATAGAACTCTTCAAGTTTTGCCATTAGCAAATCATATTGTGCTTGGGAAAGGTTTAATTTATTCTTCAGCTCACCCCATTCCGTTTTTAGCCTAGGAAGGATCGTGGCAGTTCCCATGAGTATAAGTAATCTCTTGTCAAATGTGTTTTTCTTCTTATCGTCTTTATCAACTTGAATTTTTTGGGGATTGGCTGGAGTGTTAGAGTTTGCTAAAAGATTTTTAAGGTTATTAATCTCCTCTTGCTGAGCAGCAATCTTTTCATCTCTCTGTGTATTTTTGCGCTTCTCATGCTCCATTTTTCTATCTGTTTCTGACTTTATTCTCTCCAGCTCCTGATTTCTACTATCGATTATGTCCTTCAATTGATTTTGAGAGTTATAGTGAGCTGTATCATTGACAATTAGGAAAACAGCTAAGAATCCGGCTACTACTGTCATTAGTGCTGCAATTAAATTTGTTATTTTTTGCATATGACAAGTTTACCACCTTGCATTGAAATGGTCAAAGCATATAATGTTGAGGATTATGATCATCATGAAATTTGGAGGATCAAGTGTGCAGGATGCGCAGAGGATTCGCCAAGTCTTTGAAATTGTCAAGAATAACATGGTTAGAAATCCTATAGTTGTTTCATCGGCTTTTAGAGGTGTTACTGACGATCTTATAAAGCTTGCAGAGGATGCACTAAAGGGCGAAGACTCGATTTTTGAGAAGGTAAAAGGCAAGCATATGAAGACTGCAACGGAGCTGGGAGTATCTCCTGATGTCGTTAAGGAAAATCTGGCAGAACTTGAGGTGCTTATCAAAGGGATTTCTCTTGTCAAGGAGTTAACCACCAGAACACGCGATTATGTTGCTAGCTTTGGTGAGAGGATGTCTTGTCGCATTATTGCTTCTTACTTTACAAAGGCTGGTATTCCATCAGTTGAATATGATGCATTCGATATAGGAATGATTACAGATGACAATTATGGCAATGCAAATCCGCTGCCCGATGTCCCCCCAAAGATTAGACAGTCGATTATGGCAATGAAGGAGCTTCCAATAATCACAGGTTACATTGGTAAAACAAAGACCGGAGATATCACAACACTTGGGAGAAACGGCTCAGACTATACAGCCTCTATAGTAGGCGCTGCGATCGATGTAGATGAGATACAGATATGGACTGACGTGGATGGAATAATGACTGCTGATCCAAAGATTGTTCCTAATCCTAAACCGATAGAGACCATAAGTTTTGATGAAGCAAGTGAACTTGCTTATTATGGCGGCAGGGTTCTCCATCCATTTACTCTTCTGCCTGCGATGAAGAAGAATATACCGGTTAGGGTACTGAACACATTTGAACCGGAACGCCAAGGGACAGTTATACTTGCCCACGTCGAGGGCGCTAAAAAAGGCGTCAAGTCTATCGCATATAAAAGGCATCAGTTTGTACTGGATATATCAAGTCCTGAGATGCTGCTCCAGTATGGTTTTCTTGCAAAAATCTTTGACATCTTCAGGAGATTTGAAATCGTAATAAATATAGTTTCAACATCAGAGGTCTCTGTGTCAGTAACAACAGATACGCCTTCAAATCTAGAGAAGGCAATAAATGAGCTATCGCGCGATTTTAATGTTAGCGTCCAGAAAGACAAGGCAATAATTTGCGTTGTCGGTGAAGGGTTAAAGCACACACCTGGAGTTGCAGGTAGTGTGTTCAGCGCCGTGAAAGAATCAGGTGCGAATATTTTTATGATCTCACAGGGGGCATCCAACATTAATATAACTTTTGTAATAAATGAAGAGGACATTGAGCGTGTTGTCCAGTCGCTTCACAAAAAATTTTTTGAGAATGATCAAACGTAATTCATTCTCAAACGTATAATTATTGTGTTTTTAGGAGAAGCATATGGTAGAGCAAACACCACCAATGCAGGAATCTGACGTTGCGGCAATCAAAAAATTAAAGGATGCATATGACAAGTTAAAATCGCAGATGCACAAGGTCATTATAGGACAAGATCTTGTGCTCGAGCAGCTTTTAACATGCGTTTTCTCAAGAGGCCACGCCCTAGTGATAGGAGTTCCTGGTCTTGCCAAGACACTGATGATAAGAACTCTGGCAAAGACACTCTCCCTCTCTTTTAACCGAATACAGTTTACGCCAGACCTTATGCCATCAGATATCACGGGTACTGAGGTTATTTATGAAGACAAGGCCTCGGGTGAGCGCAAACTAAGGTTCATCAAGGGTCCAGTCTTTCACAATATAATCCTTGCAGACGAAATTAACAGGACCCCGCCAAAGACCCAAGCGGCGTTACTTGAGGCAATGCAGGAGCTTCAAGTTACAGTGGGAGGCGTAAAGTACAAATTAGAAGAGCCATTCTTCGTCCTTGCAACGCAAAACCCGATTGAACAAGAAGGTACTTACCCGCTTCCAGAGGCGCAGCAGGACAGATTTATGTTCAGCATCACCATAGGTTATCCAAAACCTGACGAAGAAATGGAGATTATGAAGCTTACTCAAGATGTATTTACAATGGAACTTCCATCAGTGCTCACAGCGCAGGACATTGCTTCCTTACAGGCAATAGTAAGACGTGTACCGGCTTCTGACCACATGCTAAAATACACAATGGCACTCTCCAGAAGTACAAGAGTCTCTCCTACAACTCCAGATTTTATTAGAGAGTGGGTCCAGTGGGGAGCTGGTCCAAGAGCGAGCATGTATCTAATCCACACGGCAAAGGCACATGCTGTTCTTTCTGGACGTTACTATGTGACCACTGAGGATATCAAGGCAGTCGCCCATCCTGTACTAAGACACAGGATCATTGTTAACTTCTCGGCAGAAGCTGAGGGTATAAATTCCGACAAAGTTATCGACAAGCTCCTTGAGGTTGTACCTGAGAAAGAGACTGAGCTAGAGAAGTTCTACAAGGTTCCTCAGGTCATAGAGGTAAAAAAGTAGCTCTCGTCTGGTAAAGATTTAGGGCGGTCGGTAGTGAAATTTTACTTATAAGGGCTTTTTTTGGGTTAGTAAATGGCAGAGAATATGCGCAAGTATATTGACCCGCAGGTCTTGAATAAAATCACAAAACTTGAACTAAAGGCACGGCGCATAGTAGAAGGTTTTCTTTCCGGCATGCACAAGTCCCCTTACTTTGGCTTTTCCGTTGAATTTGCCGCTCATCGTGAGTATTCGCAGGGGGATGACCTTCGCCACCTGGATTGGAAGGTATTTGGCAAGACGGACAATCTTTACATAAAGCAGTACGAGCTCGAAACAAATCTTCGCTCTTTCATATTGCTTGATACCAGCAAATCTATGGAATACAAATCAGGCGATCAAAGCAAGCTTG
>SBBU01000289.1 GCA_005239585.1 Planctomycetaceae bacterium | reverse complement strand
GTTTTACAAGGATGGAGATATAACTTATTTTGAGTACAAGGCGGATCCTTTTGAAGTGAAGGACATGATACACCCTGCCTATGCAGTTTCTGCCCGCAAGTTGTTTCTTTCGAATAATCCAACCCTCCTGAAAGATGTGTTGTATAAAAAAACAGTCAAGGTAGAGTCTGTCAATCTGAAAGATGCCTCGGAAAAAGTCTCGTTGCTTCTAGATCAGTCTGTTCTATTTACAGGTTTTCTCCAACCAGAAAGGCTTTACGAATCACTTACTGGATTCGCAGCGATTGCGGCCTCATATGCGAGTGATAAGGAAAGAACATCCATACGGGCCAAAAAACGTGCTGAGCTTGCCGCAATTGGCCGGTTTCCAAGTGAGACACAGCTCGACGAGATCGTTCGCGAGGAGTTGAGACGATTGGCAAGGCAAGAGGAATTGAGACTCGTTAAAAGACTTGAGATACTCAAGTCTTTAAAGTGGATTGCCTTTGTGGTTGACGACGGGAAACTAATACTAAAGTCGAGTCTGCATTAGTGCTTTGGATACCTTGGTCTCCTTTTTGTAAATTCTTTTGACCCTTGTGCCCAAGCGACATGTGATTTCATGCGGGACTGTTTGAGCAAGCCTTGCTATCTCTGCCGCAGTAATCTCTTCACTACCATCACAGCCAATTACTGTGACTAAATCTCCACTTTTGACGCCTGAAATATGGCCAACGTCGATCATAATGTAATCCATTGTTATTGTCCCAATCACCCTTGCTCGTTTTCCCTTTACAAGCACTTCACCCTTGTTAGCAAGTGCAAATGGATATCCGTCATTGTATCCCATAGGGCATGTTGCTATTAGAGTATCTTTTTCAGTGATGTACTTCTGGTTGTAGCCGATAGATATTCCTTTCTTAACGTGTTTTATAAATGCTATCTGTGTCTTGAGACTAAGCACAGGCTCAAGACTTGCACCATTACTCTTGAAGATGCCTGTATCAATTCCATAAAGTGCGATCCCGGTTCTAACCATGTCAAAGTGAGATCCTCTGAGTATTATAGTTGCAGCGCTGTTTGCCGCATGTACTATCGCCCCATTAAGATTTAGATGGTCAAGGCTTGATAATGTCCTCTTGAATTTATCAATCTGTGTCCTTGTGTACTCAACGTTGCCGCTCGCGATTGATGAAAAGTGTGTGCAGATCCCTTCAAGCTTAAGATTCGGATAGGTTAGGATATTCTCTGCAAGCCGCGACGCGTTTTCAGGCGATGTGCCAAGTCGTGTCATCCCAGTATCTATTTTCAAATGTGTCTTTAGGATTTTTCCCTGACGTCGTGCGTGTGTGTTTAAAAGTTTCAAGAGATCTTTTGAGTGGATTGTTACGCTAATATCATATTCGATAACCTTTGGGATCTCTTCTTCTATGATTGCACCCAGAATTAGAATCCTTCCTGTTATGCCTGATTCACGGAGTTCAATAGCCTCTTGAGAATCACCAACCCCAAGCATGTATGCGCCGCTTTTTAATGCCTGATGTGAAATGGCAACTGCTCCATGTCCGTATCCATTTGCCTTTACGACGGCCAGGATTTTTGTTGAAGGTTTGAGTTCGTTTCTTATTCGAGCAAGATTTTTGCTCAAATTTGAAAGGTTTACTTCAGCCCAGACTCTGTGGCCTTTCATTCCCTCTCTCCAAATTCTTCTCTGCCTCTGTCTCTCTCAGGTAGACAGGCTCTATACTATAGATATCGGCCTTTTCACCCTTATTGTACCTCTCAAGCCCCGCCTCTGCAACAATTCTTGCGTCAGGATACCAATAGTTTTTATCTAGTATCTGCAAGTCTTGGAAGAATTCGCCCCATTTCAATAGGGCGTCGCCAAAAATGCGGGCCTCTTTTGGCAAAAGTTGCACTATTCTCTCAGGTTCTGCATGATCTGGCGGGTGAATCATCTTTTCAGGACTGTAAATCGCAAAGTAGACCTCACCCCATTTTGCATCTATCATTGGGCAGTAGACCCCATTTCCATGATCAAAAGCCTTACGTGCCATTACATCCAGGGAACAGAGGCCAATAAGAGGTTTTTGGAGGGAATATGAAATTGCCTTGGCGTGTGCAAGGCCTACCCTGAGTCCAGTGTAGGACCCCGGACCAAGATCACAGGCTATAAGATCAATTTCTTTAGGAGTGATACCGCTTTCACTGCAGATTTTCGCTATCGCAGGGGCGATTTCCCTCCCATGTATGTTTCCATGCTCAAAATTAATATCGCCTAGGATTTTTGTACCAGTGTTACTTGATGAAACAAGTGCTACACTGCCCATTGAAGTTGCTGTTTCTATGCCTAGGACTAGCATTTGAGAGGCAACATAATTTTGATTTTGCTTGGTGGTAAATCAATATAAAGCATCGGGGCGCAGGGATTTGAACCCTGGACCTCTTGGTCCCGAACCAAGCGCTCTGAGCCAGGCTGAGCTACGCCCCGCACCTATGGTGTGTACGATATTGTTGGTGCTGTATAAAACAATTACCCACCATAGGTGCGGGGCTACGCCACTTGCCGCACCGTGGTCCAATTTTAACACAAGTAGCAATGGTTTCAATAAGTTTGTGTTAACAAGTGTGAAAAAAAACGCCAGTAAGGAAATTTCCCTTACTGGCGTTGTAAGATTCCGTAACTAGTTGAACTAGAATTTTACTGTTATACCTGTTGCGTAAAAGTTGCGATCCTCAGAAAAGTCTTTCATTGCTTGTGTCACGCCTCGTACAAGGTCAAAATCAACTCGAGAGTACTCGGTCTTCAAGGTTACATTGTCGCCTAATCTTATCCCGATGCCGATGCTAAAGACAGAAGCAACTTCGGTATTGAAACCGAGGTTTCCACCACCATTCATTGCCTCAGTCGAGTATCCCTCGTCGCTGTCAAATGTTCCAAAGGCGCTATATCGAGCTGCAAGATAGAAGCTCTTTAGATCGCCAGTTAACTTGCCGAGATCGAAGACGCCCTCGATTATTGAATAATCGAGTTCACGGTCATAGGTTGCGGAACTTTCTGCCTGAATTTTTACTTTTCCCATCGCTGCCCAGATATTTATGAAATCCCAGAATTTCAGGTTTATATCTCCCTCCCAGGCTCCTACTTTTTCAATTTCGCCATTTGCATCATCAGCAATCGCAGCGCCGTCTTTGAAGTTTACAACTGTCGTTCCAGAACCAAATGGCACTACCGATGCCTCTCCAAATCTGAGCGCAGAAGAAGCTGTTGATGTGGGTGAACCCAGTCTCCCTGAGTTCAACACGCTAAACGATGCCCTGAACCAGTCGGATGGTTTTAACGAAAGTTTTCCAGTGATGTTCATATCTTGGTCAGTGTTTGTGTTGGTGGCAAGGTCTCCATTTGAAGCTGAAAGACTGTATGAGAGTTTGTTGCCAAACAGCGAACCAAAAAACATTACACCCTCATCCTCACCATGCACTGCTGGAGAAGAAAAGCTAATGAGTGGATTATCTGGACGTCCTTCATGCCAACGCACATACTCTTCGCCAAACGGGAGAGCAAATCGTCCAAATCTCATGTTGATCTGTTCCACGTCAAATAACCTCTCAAACTCTACATATGCTTGAGCTACTCTGTTTGTGAACAGATTGGAACGGTAAAGCTCCCATTCCATGTAAAAGGTGGCTTCTTTCATTATAGGCTGGGTGCTTACCTTGATGTCTTTTCCCAGTTCTGTGTCAAAGAAGAACCTGACGTTTTGAACCGCGAAAAGTCCTTCTGGGACAAAGGAGTTCTTCTTACCATTGAGGTAGTTTGCATCAGCGTTGCCAGTGATTTTTATTGCGCTTGGCAATTGAGGCAACTTTAACTGATCAATGGCTTTCTGGTCCCCATCTTGGTTTTGCGCTATAGCTATACTAGCTGGCAGCAGGAAGCTGAGAACCATGATTATTGTGGTTACTTTTTCAGCTAAGTGTTTCATTCGAGTTCCCTCCTTTAAAAATAGGCTTAACTGATAGGGGTTGTATTGTATAGATCGTTGCCAGGAAGTCAATACTTTGCACAAATTCTATTTTCGGGTCTCCTATAGAAACTTGTGAGTATTTACCTCGTTGGATTGGTCTAATTTCCCCAAATAGCCTGATTCTTAGGCTAATACCCATTATTTGGCCTTATAGAGTCTGTTATCTTGGCTCTGAGTTCATGTAATTTGGGCTTTTTCATGTGTGGTTTTTGGTACGGGATGTCGCACCGACGAGGCGTGGCGTGGTCCCGTGCTTGTATGCCGGAACGCCTGTATGCCGAAGCGGCAACGCAGGCAGGCACTTGCGCATGTTGCCTATGCCGCCCTTTAGGGCGAGCCTCGCCTCGGAGGGCCGCCCAGCCGGGCAAGCTTCGCCTTTGGCGAGGCGAACCTCGCTAGCAAAGCGAGCTGGCAGGCACGGGTTTATCCGTAGGCTCAATTAATAGCGAGTAGGACCTTAAAAAATAGAACTAGGCTAAAATAAAACAGGGAATTTGACGAAAATAAACTATGGGTTTTAAACATTTAAATATGCCACAGAATAAGGGATACATCCCCGATTTTGTGGTTTTTGAAAACCTTGACAAAAGAATTTTTTTCGTATTCAATACTGTTTTAATCAATAGTTGCAAGGCCATTGCTACGTGGGTAATGGCAGACGCTTTGGTAGCTGATAAAGTTATCAGCATCCGAGGCCAGTTAGCGCAAGGCTATAGGGCTAGCGCTCAGTATAACAATAGGTTTTAACAAAGGAGGGAACACATGAAAAAAGCTACAACCACGCTGACGATCATGTTAGCGTTGCTGTTCGGCTTAACTGGTCAGCTCCTTGCCAGCGATGATCAGCAGAGTTCCCCACCAACTCAAGCCGGAAAAAAAGTAGATATCTCTGGTGGGGCGGATCTAAAGTGGGTCTATCAAGATTCGATCTTGGTAGAGTCTAGGGCCTTTACGGTTGGAGGCGCAGGCGTATTAGTTGGGGTAGACTCGAACGACTACCTCTATGCTGATCTTACGCTCCAAGCGAAAGCATCCTTGGATGACAGAACCGATCTTACACTGAGAGCTCACAATAGAGAGAGTAACAGATTGGCTGGTGTGAACAACCTCGGCGTCTGGTTCGACGAGGCATCAGTTTCTCTGAAGGACTTTATGACTGCTGGACTCTCACTCAAGTTCGGTGTGATCCCGCTGAAGATAAATTCGTTCTTTATGGATGCCAACTACTCAGAGAGCGCATGGAACAATGTAAACTTGAATAGTCCAGTGCTCGCGAGTGGTGGAACGAATAGGTTCATGGAACCAGCGGGTTTCGCATTCAACTATTCCAATTCACAGGTCTCAGTCGACGTGATGTGGGCAGTTCTCTTGGATGGTGGTGATCACTCGAGAGACGAGTCCATACTGGGACTGGTTATTGGTGTCAACCTTCCTGAATCTGTTGGTAAGGGAAGTAAATTAAATTTACTTTACACAGTATTCGAAGGTGGCACTGCGGCTCAGCTCTCAACTGCGCATGAGCAGAGCGTAAGGACCATCGGTATTGGTGTAAACATTGAAGGTTTACCCATGCTCGCTGGACTTAGTTTCTATCTCGATGGTTACTTTCAATCTGGAGATGCAGGTAGGGTAAGCGCAACCAGGACACTCGAAGCTGGCGGCGAGGCATTCAGGTTTGGTCTGAAGTGGATGCCGGCAGGTCAGGCAATGAATCCATGGGTCAAACTAGCCTACTGGCATGTTTCAGGTGATAGTGGTTCAACAACATCAACAGGTGGTGTTGACAACGACGAAGAAAGATTTATTTCATACGAAAACATAAATGAGTTCTTACTGGTTGAAGACAACTATTTCGGTCTTGATATAGATACGAACTATAACTCAATAAGGTTCGGGGCCGGTTTAGGTTCAGACCAGTTTGATATAAGTCTTCTGTACGGTATGTTTACAGCAGATGAGGATCTTCCTGGTTTTGGAACGACTCCTCCGACAACTTCTGCTACGAGCACAACCTTGATGACAAGACAGGATGATATAGGCAGCGAAATCGATGTAAATCTTACCTGGAAGTATTCAAAAGTAGTTCAGTTCAATCTGACTATTGCACAGCTTTCAGGTAGCGATGTGCTCAAGCTTTACACGACAAAGAGGGATGATAGGGTAAGGTCAATCATCCTTGGTACTTCACTCTCCTTCTAAGTCTGCATCGTGTGGCTTTCCAGGAGATATGGAGACCGTGTTTAGCCGAGCTGATAGGTACCTTCGGGTATGCTATCATAGTACTTGGCGCCATTTGTAATGGCCAAAACGTACTGGGTGTTTCACTAGCCAACGGCCTTGCAGTAGCTGGGATGGTGTCCGCCACAGGCAAGATATCGGGCGGACACTTGAATCCAGCAGTGACTCTAGGAACCCTCTGCGCAGGCAAGATTAGCACTTTAAATGCAATCTGCTACATAGCATGTCAAATAGGGGGGGCAACCATTGCGACTCTATTCATCCTGAGAATTTATCCATCTGAGGTCTCAAAGGTAGTAGTTAGTTTGTCACCATCTACAACTTGGCAGATAGGACTGGCTTTAGAAGCAATATTAACGTTCTTTGTCGTATTTGTGGTCTTTGCGACTGTGCTGGATGAGCGTTTTGGGTTTAAAATCGGAGGTCTTGGTGTCGGTACTCTATTTGCAGGTGGTATATTGATGGCTTGGCCGCTTACAGGCGCTGCCATGAATCCGGCAAGGGCATTCGGTCCAGCACTTGTATTAGGCAGATGGGATTACCACTTTGTCTGGTGGATTGGTCCCATGCTGGGAGGCGCCTTGGCCGCTGTAATTTACAGTCTCTGTTTTCAAGATTGAACCGGGTTAGTGTTCTGGTCATATCAGCATGAGTCAAATTCTTATTGCACCGACAGCTTTCAAGGGATCACTTTCTGCACTGCAAGTCGGCAAAATCATAAAAAAAACATTGAGATCGAGGTCAATTCTAATTCCAATCTCAGATGGGGGAGATAGTTTCCTGCAAGCACTTGTTTTTGATCGTAAAGCTCAGATGGTCAAGACAACGGTGCGCGATCCTCTCGGAAGAAACCTGGTAGCTGAATTCTCATTTTTAAAGAAAAGAGCAGTTATAGAACTGGCAAGCGCATCAGGCATCCGATTGCTTCATGAATCTGAGAGGAATCCATTGGTGACAAATACATATGGTACAGGAGAGCTCATCAGGGAAGCCTTAGCTCATGGGGCAAAAGAGATTGTTATAGGGATCGGCGGGAGTGCAACGATTGACTGCGGTACAGGATGTCTTGCAGCTCTCGGTGTGAGATTTTTCAATAGCTTGGGAGAAGTGGTTTATCCCTGCGCTGAGACACTTGGTCACATGGCCGATTTCGATTTGTCAGATTTGGATAAAAGACTAGTGCGGTCAAGATTAGTAATTGCATGCGATGTTGATATAAAATTATTTGGGCGTCAGGGGGCAGCCTACTTGTTTGCAGGACAAAAGGGGGCATCAGATAAAGAGATCCGATTGATCGATAATAATCTGAGACTATTTGCCAAACTAGTTAAACGAAAGCTGTGTCGTGATATGGCAGATAAGAAGATGTATGGGGCGGCTGGTGGTTTTGCAGGAGGCCTTGGCGCTTTTTTGAATGCGAGATTGCTATCAGGCACAGATTTTGTATTTAAAGAGAATAACATTCAAAGAACACTTGAAGAATGTGATGCTGTGATCACAGGTGAAGGTGCTTTTGATAAGACTAGTTTTATGGGAAAAGCAACAGGTAAGCTAGTCGAGCTTGCAAGGCGATATCGTAAGAAGATTTTTGTCATCTGCGGTATCTGTAGCGTAAAGTTCCCCGGCATTGAGGTCCTGACTTTATCTTCAGTAGCCCAATCCAGGCAGGAGTCGATGGAAAATCCGGAGAAATATATCACGATGTTAGTTAGAGAGATTAACCGGCGTCTTTAACCCAACTTCTGGGCTTAACGTTTACCTTTGGACCATACATGTTCATTCTATAGTGACTTCAAATTCATTGGATTTCAAGTCAACCCCGGTCGCATAGATTTTATACGTGCCCGCGGGAAGTTTATTTCCGTACTTTGTTCCCGAAACCATCGTGGCCCTAGTGTCAGTTTGAATCGTCCACTCAAACGACCCGCTGGCAGCCAGCACGATACCCTTGTCCTTTTCACCACCAAAAAAATTGATCATATTCATACGGGTCACATCGTCCTTGCTTTTCCCCGAGATGTAAACGTTAAATTGAGGTGTAAAAAGTTCATACCAGCCCTTTCTTTTAGTAGCAACTGTTCGCTCTTTATCAGAGAGGTTTTTAAGTTGCGCATCGATTTTAATCTCATCTCCAACCTTGTACCTTGTTTCTTTCGCCTTGATAGTCAGTTGCAAGTTATCTTTAACCTCACCTCCCTTGGGCCAGTCGGTTTGAACCGTTTCAGATCGGTCCATGGTTTTCCACCAGAACTCACGTGGCATGACAACCCCAAAACCTACCTTCTTACTGTCCGTAGTGAATACTGGGCGCTCCACGAAATTGAATCCTTCACTTTTCTTTCCTGCTACGACCGCAAACCACTTGCCTCCTTTTTCAGCGCCATAAGCTATACATTGGCTATCGGGACTCCATGTAATCATCCCGATATTATCGAATGGTTCTCCCTTCTTGTCACCGGCAACAACGCACCATTTATTTCCTTGCTTGGCAGTGTACGCAAGATTTTTACCATCGGGACTGAACTCAAACTGCCAGCCGATTTCGTCAAATGGTTCCCCCTTTTTATCGTTTATAACTACAAATGATTTTCCTCCCTTTAAGGCCTTGTATGAGATTGTAGTCCCGTCCGGACTAAATTTAATAAAATCAGCGGAATCGCAATCCAGTACCTTTTTTTTCTCCCATGAAATCAAGAGTACCTCTTTTCCATTCTTTGCTGAATATGCGAACGTCTTTGAATCAGGACTAAAGGACGGCCACGCCACCTCGTCATATTCATCCAATTTCTTGTCTCCAACAACGAAGAACCACTTGTTGTTTTTCAAGGCGCGGTAACCAAACAATTTTGAATCTGGGCTAAAGATAGGCCAGTCTGCATGATCATATTCTTTCCCTTTTTCTTCCTTACTAATAACTATAATTTGTTTATTTATTGTTTTTGCCTCATGGGCAAAGTTTTTACCATCAGGACTTGTAATAATATTTCCCACAGCATCAAAAGGGCCAGACTTGACATCTCCTACTATCGCCAGCCACTTTCCATCCTTTTTTGCCTTGTAAAATATTGATTTGCTGTCTGACGTGAATCTAAGACCATCTATCTCTTCAAATTCCTCTCCTTTTTGATCGTTAACCACTGCAAATTGCTTCCTGTTTTTGAAGGCGCGGAATGCGACATGATTTCCATCAGGACTAAAGGTTATCAAATCTACGTTATCTTCGTACTTTGTGATAAGCTTTTCTTGAGTAGGGCATAATAGAACGTTAACGAAAGTGACAATTCCTATTATCTTTCCGCACATAGCTACTCCCTCGAAAAATGTGAATAATTCAGCCAAAGTAGATATTTACAACTTATACGATACTGACCTGTCAACATTTTTTCAAACATAGAATAGGCAAGCAGGGCACAACAGAGAATAAATAGCTCGTGGCTCTTTCTTCTCTGTGGGAACACTCGTCTTAGGAACGTTTGTGAATACTCTAATTGTTCCTACGCTGGCTAAAAAATCATGAGAGATATACTTTGAGCAATCATTACTTTCAGTCAAGAACCAGTCTGTGCACTTCGATGCACAGTGGTTAAAATTGCGGAATACTCCCTGAATTTTCGATAAATTGTATGGAAGGAAGAATGAAATTTATAGACTGTCTGTTGCTGTCTCTTGCAATCCCTTCCACTTTGCTTACAGTCTACGTGTTAGGAAGCAAAAATAAGGTAGAACCGACAAAAGCAGAGGTCAAATTTTATCGAAAGGTTGTTATCCATTCTCCCTGTGGTCGTGTCCAACAAAGACCAAAACTGAACTGCCATTTTGCAATAGACAGGGAAGGAAAACTTTATTCAACGTGGGCCTGGGATCAGCGAGTACCGGTAAATCACACCTCCGATCTATCAATAAATCAGATCTCATTGGCTGTTTTGATCGAGCCGGGCGGGGATACAAAGAGGCAGCATGAGGCACTTGCCCAGTTTGTTAGGTCGTTACAAATGGGAGAAGATTGTGTCCTGGTTCATCATGATTCTTGTCCCGGACGTAACTTTTCATGGCAGAATTTCCACAAGGCAATGGAACAGATAGATAATCAGCCAAGGGCCAGCAACAACTAAATACAGGTCAGAAATTCCCGTTTTCAACCATAATGGTGAGACCAGATTAGCATATCGGCTTGATTCAAATCTTGTTTGCAATAAAATTCGTCAATTGACTGACTATGTATAGAGACAAAGAAAAGCCTTTGGAAAGAGAAATGGACGAAAAACTCGTTTTAAGGTCTATAAATGGCCAAAAGGACGCATTTGATAGCCTTGTTTACCGCTACCAGAACTCGGTTCATGGCTACATTGGTCGTAAAGTTCAGGATGAGGCGGCTGCGCTTGACATAACACAGGAGACATTCCTGACAGCCTATAGATCAATCGAAAAATGCGAAAAACCTGCCTCATTCAAGGCGTGGCTGCTGGGAATCGCACATAATTGCTGTAAGCGCTGGCTTGAAAAGAATCCACGCACGCCAAGACCAGTCGATTCATGCACACTTGCCAAGGACTCGCCAGATGCCCTATTCGAGAGACAGGAAATGCTAGGGATCATTGAGAACGAGCTCGATAGACTCCCTCCAGATGCACG
>SBBU01000354.1 GCA_005239585.1 Planctomycetaceae bacterium | reverse complement strand
CGCATAGTAAGAGGTTGAATAAATGGGTCCGCCTATATCTTTATTTTTATCAATAGGATTCGCTTCTTTCTGAGCATCTATGGCCATGCTGCCGTCATCCTTTTGGCCCTTTAAGATATCATCTCGATATAAATGCCAGAACTTTTTCCACAACTCTTCATCGATTGCCTGGGTAGCTAAAGTTGCAAAAAAGAGATGAAATCCCGGCCCATGATATGAATGTTTCACCTTATCGACATTTGCTTCAAGATACTTTTTAGCCCTGTCAAAGGCCTCGCTCTTACTCATGCCCAAAAGGTACATGCTCCATAGAGCACCAGCGGTACGACCAGCCTCTGGGCGTGTTCCGGTTAGTGTAGAAAAGTAGAGATAACTTCCATCTTTATTCTGTGCCTTGACATAGAGTCCCGAAAGTTCTTTAAATATCTCATCTTTCACCTCAAGCCCACAGGCTTTCAGCATTATCAGTGCGGTTGTTACCATATTGGTAGCGTAAATCATTGCGGCTCCGCCTTTCCCATAACTCCATCCCTTACCTTTCTGGTACGTCTCTAGTGCCATGGCTTTCAAGTACTCTAAAAGTGCTTTGACCTCTTCAGACTTGTCTGTCTCATAAATATGGTATAGAAAGAAGAGAGTCCACGGCATATAATTACCTACCCTTGTAGGCTCCAGAGTCTTGTCTTTTCCTGCCATAACTGCACTCATTTTTTCAACAACCCATTTTCTTGCCATTTCAATCTCTTTTTTATATGGCCCTTTTTGAAACGTTGAACCAGACGCCCAAAGTGCTAGGGCATTAAAGCAAGTAATTCCAAGCCTGAACTCTTCTCCGAATGTCTTACCTTTACCTTTTTCTGCTGCTTCATTTGCCCAATAACCTTCCTTTTTTTGATTTGCTGCTATAAACCCTAGAGCCTTTTGAACTGCCTTGGCACATGGCTTGCAGGAGCTGGGACATGAATCTGCATGTTTGTTCTGCTCTTGTTCTTCAGGTTTAAAGGAAGTAGCGATGACAATAAATACCAGTGGTATATAACGCATTTGCTGAATATCTATTGTGTCTTGACCTGTTTCTTCAGTTTATCAAACAGGAGATGACCTTTGGCTAGCTGAAGAACGACGAGATAATGTGCTGTCGTATAGACGGGGGTTGCAAACTTTAAAGAATCGACGCCATCAACAGGAAAAAAGGTTCCCTTGCGCGCCTTGACCATGATGGAACCATCTTCCTTCTGACCATCGAGTATGAAATCACGATAGAACTTCCAGAATTTCTCCCATGCTGTTTTATCGCTCTGATAAAAACAGGAAAGACCTCCCCACAGCACATGGAACGAGGGCCCATGATGTCCATTATCAATACTATCAATGTTTTTGTCGGCATATTCCTTTACCTTTGTATAAATTTCACTCTCTGCAAATCCCAAGAGTTCCAGAGGCCAGATGGATGCTGCTGTCCTGCCTTTGGCGTTGGTCTTCATACTTTTGATGAAATAGTCAAAACTTCCATCTTTAGCAAGTACCTTTGGGTAAAACTTGTTTATTCCGTCATAAAATTTATTGTCAACCTCAATCCCCACTAACTCAAAGAGCCTAAGTGTCACTGCTATCTCATTTGTCATATATGTAGACCCTGCATAGCTGGGCCTGTAATGCCATCCACCATCCTTCCTCTGCTGTTTCTCCCACACAGGCAGGATCTTCTCAAGAAGTTCCTTTAGATCGTTCGTCTTTTCCTTGTTATATACATGCGCAAGAAATATTGCAGTAGCAGGCATCTGATCAAATTTGACATGGTTCTCTAGATAGTATTTGGCCTTGTCGTTAATAGTTTTTAGGATATCTTCAAGATATCTGATTACTGACTTGGTTGCCCTTTGAAACTCGGCTTTATTACGCCCATCTTTTGTCAGTGCACCGTCAGCTATCAAGGCCAATCCGCAGATAACCGTGGTGTAGAGTGAAAAATCAAATTTTCCGTATTTAGCTGCCTTGCCCGTATTTGGCCAACCCTCCTCCTCTTTTTGCTGCGATATCAGAAATTTTAACGCCTTGTCAATCGCCTCATCACACGTCTTGCATGATTTAGGACATGTTTCTGTATGCTGTCTCTGAGCGGATTTCTCTTGATCCTGAGGAGATTTCCATGATATACAAACAAGGCCAAAGGCAAGAATGACAGATCTAAGCGCCATCTCTCAACTAAATTTTATACGATTTGCATTGTTACATGTTTGAAAGATCGAAACCTGTAACTAGCGAATCTAGATTTCTATTTCTTTGAATCGGCCTTGAGGCAATCGTCAAAAAATTTCCAAGTTGTTTCCATCGTTCGATTCTGTTCCTGGCCTTTCCAGCCATGATCTGCGCCGATGATAAGCTCAGCTCTGCCGGGCACACCTGCTTTTGCCATCGCATCCGCCATCACAATTGTCTGTGAGCACGGTACAATCTTGTCATTCGTACCATGAAACATCAAAGTTGGCGCATCCCCTTTTGAAACAAAAGTTATTGGTGATGCCTTTTTAAATTGATCTCCCTTTTCTTCAGGGGTGCCGCCAATAAGATCAGTAAGAAAAGACCTGACATTATCTGATATTCCAAAGAAATCTTTTGCTGCCAGATCAGTAGGTCCAAAGTATGAAACGACAGCCTGCACCTTGCTCGATTGATCTTCACAGCCGCCTTTCCCCTCCAGACCATCTTCCTTTTCTGTGACCCCAAGCATCATCGAAAGATGTGCCCCCGCTGAAAATCCAATTGCGCCGAACTTTTTCGGATCAATCCCATATTTTTCTGCATTTGCCCTGAGGAATCTAACCGCACATTTGACATCCTCAATCTGCGCTGGAAATTTATGCTTGGGAGCAAAGCGATAGCTCAGAGTAGCTGAAACATATCCGCGTTTTGCAAAATTCCAGGTCAGGTCATTATGAATCTCCCTGTTTCCAAACTTCCAGGCGCCGCCATGAATTACGACTACACATGGCAGTGGCCCTTCTGTTTTCTTTGGTCTGGATATATTCAGCTTTAATTTTTCTTCACCCGCACTCCCGCATATAACATCCCTTTCAAAGATCACATCCTCCAGAGGTTTCTTGTCCTGAATATCCGGCAGGTTTGAGGAAACAAATATTATAGCAACTAGTGTCGCTATTCTCATAACTTACCTCCTGAAAAAAGTCTCTGTATTATACAACCACAACGAACATTTTAAAAGCGCAATCTTTGGAAATTATCCCTGCAATATAGTATTGAAGTAAATTGTGAGCCGAAATAGTACAAATGCAGGGTGCTACAATATAGGGACTAGGGGGGTCCTCCTAAGAATCATTTTGGCATTTATAGCACTATCAGCTGGGCTAGCGTTGGCAGTAATATTGCTGAAAAGCAATCTCCCCATCTGGTATAGAGCCGCAACATTTATACCATTCTGGTTTGGCTGCCTCTGCCTTTTACAGGCAAATGCGAAGACCTGCGTCGTTCTGGCTGCGAAAGGTGTGAGAGATTTAGACACGGGTGAAGAAACGATAGATGATCCGGCTATTGTGTCACAGCTCCGCAAAAAAACACTTTCCATACATTTATTCTCAATTCTAATTGCGCTGATCCTTACTATTGCATCTCTTGCGATTAATATCTAATACAAATCCTTGTTGAATGATCTACTCAACCTTGTAAATGGAAGGTGCTCTGATTAGAATCATATTCAACAGTGGGATTCAACGAGACAGAGATTGGAGGTTCAGGCCGTTCATTTCCATCAACTCAGTGGACTGTTATCCACAAGACACAAGGGGATTCAGACGTCGCAAAAACGGCACTTTCGGACCTGCTAGGACTCTACTGGAAACCAATCTATGTGACAGTAAGAGCCAAAGGACATGAAAATGAAACAGCAAAAGATATCACACAAGAGTTCATCTTGCACCTTTTAGAACAGGCGTTTCCAAAGAATCTAGATAGATCCAAGGGACGATTTCGAAGTTATCTACGCACTGCGCTTGATAATTTCCTGATCAACCGTGCCGAATATCTCAAGGCTCAAAAACGCGGAGGCGGGGCCCACCACCTCTCTCTTGACTACAACAGCGGCGAGACATCATATAGAATGCAGGTCAGCGCCAGTCCGACAGCCACCCATGACATATTCGATCGTGAATGGGCACATGGCATTTTTCATCGATCTCTGCAAAGATTAAAAGAAGAACTTGAGGGCCGCCACGGAGCCCATGCATTTCAGACAATACAGGATTTTTTCCAGCCCGGTGAAAATCCAGTTTCACAACAAGGCGCCGCCAAGAAGCTGGGGATGTCTGACGGTCAGTTCAGAGTTCTTCTCCACAGGGCCCGCGGCCGCCTAAGAGATCTGATTAAAGAAGAAGTACAAGCTACTGTAGCTGAGGAATCACAAGTGACGGAAGAAATATCTGAACTCCTCAAGATCCTAACATCGTGACATCAGAATCTACTATAAGCTGCTCGCGTTGCGGAAATACTTACAACAAGTCAACATTTAACACGACATTCCTTGGAATCTGCCCGAGATGCATACTAACAGGTGAAGCAGAGACAATTCCAATCCCAAGCACAATTGGTTCACTGGAGCTGTTAGAGCCAATTGGCGAAGGGGGAATGGGCATCGTCTATAAAGGCCGCCATGTAAGACTGGGAAGAACTGTCGCAGTTAAGATACTTTCTGTTGAAGCCTCTTCAGATCCGGAATTTTCGATGAGATTTGAACGAGAGGCCAAGGCGCTGGCACTTCTTAACCACCCACACATTGTAACGATCTATGATTTTGGTCAGCAAGAAGGGCTGACATACCTTGCCATGGAATATATAGAAGGTATGAGCCTCGACAAACGCCTAGCGCAGGGACGTCTTGCAAAGATTGACGCGGTCGACATCGCACTTTCGGTATGCGATGCCCTAGTGGAGGCACACAAGGCAGGGATCATTCACAGAGACATCAAGCCCGCAAATATTTTAATCGGGTCAAATAACAGGGTTAAAGTTGCAGATTTTGGGATCGCCGCGATTATCAAGAAAGAGGGCGAGAAAAAGCTAACACTTACCGGCTACACAGTCGCAACCCCAATGTATGCCGCCCCTGAACAACTCGCCGGCACAGCAAGACAAGATGTCAGGATTGATATCTATTCGCTGGGCGTGGTCCTGTATGAAATGCTAACTGGCGAGCTGCCGGTAGGAAGCTGGGTCTCAGTGGGTGAAGACCTTGATCCAATATTAAAGAAAGCGCTGGCAAGAAACCCAGACGAGAGATATCAAACAGTAGAAGAATTTCAGGCTGACCTTAAACGTTTCAACATGCCAGAGAGTACGGTTACTGTTCGTCGTGAAACCCATGATGAGGAAAATATATGGATATACACTGAGGCATTTCTATGCACTATCGCAGCAGCAGCCTTTTTCTGGAATGTGCTAAACTCTATTACACCCAAGATATTCCTCAAGGGAGAGGTCATTCCAACCACCACCATTGTCTCTGAAATACGTCCAGACGGGAGTGTTGTATCATTGATCAGATTCGAATTCTGGCTGACACTTTTAATGCTCTTGACTGCCGCAGCAATGTTAGGCGGCTATGGGCTCCTCACTCGCTACTGGGGCAAAAAACCACCTCCAACCAATATCAACCGCAATAAGATTCTAGGAACTTCATGGACTGTCCTCAAACTCGGCATCATAATAGTTTTTTTATGGATAATCCGACTAGCATTCAATGTAGATTTCATGAACAATGTCATGCCGCTTGTCGGCGGCCTCCTGCTTGTCGTGAATCTCTACATCTTTTGCATTGGCATACTGCAAAATCAAAGGCTCAAAAGGCGCATAATACACGAGTTCCCATTATGGCTAGGATTTGCAATCTCTCTAATCCCACCAGCAGTGGAAACCCTCAAGTACATAATGCCCTTGTGGGAACAAAAAGGTTTGAGCTAGCCTGCGTTCCGTGATTTTTCGTCCCGTCACAAAATGGGATGGGACGAAAACGCAAATGATTAGCCAAATTGAAAGTCTATCGCAGTAGCGGAATGCCATAATAGATTTATCATTTGCGCTTTTGCAAGTTGCTGGAATACAGCAACTTGCAAAAGGTTCATGGAACGCGGGCTAGTTTACTATTTCTTATCCTTAATAACAGGATACCGCCATGCCATTGTCTGCCACCAGTAACTATGGTCTAGTTTTTCTGATGAGATACATTTTACGTTGCTGCCATCTACATCCATCTCACGTGTCAGCAGTTTTTTAAGGGGTGTAGATGGCAATATCTACCAAAAATCGATGAAATTGTTTTGAAGAGAGGGAAGAGGGAACAAAAATTCAGACCCATCGGTGTCAAGAACCATCG
>SBBU01000100.1 GCA_005239585.1 Planctomycetaceae bacterium | reverse complement strand
CATTGAAGGTGCCAAAATGTAATTAAACAGATTCAGGAAAACAAAATGCCAATAAGCCAGCCGTATCATGTAAAGTTTTTTCGTTCAACAAAGCCAGTTAATTTACAGTTGAGACTAGTTCACAGGGCACAAGTCAACTATACAGAAACTGACCCATCCACAGACCTAGGACGCTTGTGGAGAACAGCGGATGGTTATATGGACGAGGTTCATCAGTGGCGTGATATGTACGGGGCAGATATTGTTTCTTTGTTTGCTGACACAATTGGAGGACGGGCTACCGGTATAGATGTGCCTCAAGAATATGCCTTTGCGATTCAGAATATGCTCCAAACGTTTTTCACACATGAGATAGGGCACCTTCTTGGATGTATGCATGAGAGAGGACGCGAATCATTCAGTGACGGATATAATTTTGCATATCATTTTCAAGGTGAATCCGGATACGGATATGGAACTGTCATGACATGGGCAGGTGGAACTATTCAGCATTTTTCAAATCCAAATGTCCTGTATGATGGACGGCCTACAGGTGTTGATTATGCAACCGATCCCGCCAATGCCGCAGACAATGCCCGCGTAATTAATGAAAATGCAGGCAAATTCTCCGCATATAGAGTTGAAACACCATCACTATCAGGACCAATCTATGGGATGAAAAACACCTCATATACCTTTTCAACAACGACAACATTCCATCCAACTAAAGTTTATTATACTTTTGACTGGGGTGATGCAACGACGACCACAACCGATTTGGTGTTTCCAGGTCAAAATATTGCTGTCAGCCACAGTTGGACTGGCAACGGTACATATTCTGTCAAGGTAAAAGCGACTGATGTTAATGGAAAGGTGTCAGCATGGTCGCAACAACTGACTGTAACAATCCAGTCTTCAGACCTGACTCTTACGGTATACGGAGACACAAACGGATGGTACGGGCAAACTAGGAATCAAAGGGCTTTGATTGTTAACCAAAATCAAGGGACTGCTAGTCCTGCAACTACATTGAGAGTATACCTTTCGTATGACTCGGTACTGGATGCGGGCGACACCCATGTAGATACCTATACTGTGCAGTCAGTCTCTTATGGTGTACCTAAAAGAATAGATTACACAGTGCCGCTTCCCACCAGCTGGCCGCAGAGGCTTGTATATGTGATTGTTCAAGTCGAGCCAGTGGAAGAAAGTAATGTATCAAATAACACCGGTTTTCGTTCGATCGGATTCACAAAGATGCGTTACGATGTAGATGGTGATGGGAAAGTAACGGTAACGGATATTACACGAGCGCAAGACTCCTACTTTGAAAATAATGGAAATCCACCCACATTAAAGTGGAATGCGAGCGCAGACATGAATGGGGATGGGTTGATAAGAGTTGGTGATATCAACACTGTAGCCGCCCATTATTTTGATGTAGACAGTCAGGTGGAAGCGCACGCGACTGCCAGCGCAACGACAATTTTGAAAGGCCAGTCGGTAACATTCACATACAACGCACATTACTTTTATGGGAATGTAATAGTGTACTTTGATCTTGATGGGAACAACACATGGGAATCGAACACGGGGTGGGTGGTGAACGAGACGGCGGGCACAAAGAATAGAGTGTACACACTGGCAGGGACGTACAATGCGAAGATCAAGGGGGTGGATAGCACAGGCAAGAGCGATACGATCACAATAACTATAACGGTGAATTGATGAAGCTTTTGATAGGGTTGGCAGTTGGTTTACTTGTTCTAGGTGTTATCTTAATTGGCCCTATTATCTGGTTTCCTTCAGATGTCAAGGGAAGCATTGTGATTACAAATCAGGTGGAGAAAAAGCTGTCAGATGCTACGGTTTATTATTCACCTAGTAACAATCCTCAAAAACCGCTTGAATCTTCTAATAAGAACCAATCCGAAAAGGGTGTTCAACCGCAATACAACCACAGCATAGAGCAACAACCTAAAGATAAAGCCTCTTTGCAAAATTTTATTGCCCCCTGCCACTCTGTATCTAACCAAGTCAGATTTTTGGAATATTCACGTGTGTCTAACGATCGCGCAATTGTTGCTAATCGCCTTGTAGAGTTGAATAAGCAAGCCCTTGAGATCGGGAGGCCTTTGCAGCTTCATTTGTTTGAGGATTTGACAATAACAGCGGTCTTTAAGGACAAATCCAAGGCGACGGGAATATCACAGAATCAGATCTGGAGAGGTGAAATAGTAGGAGAGCCCCTTGGAACTGTTACGCTGGTAGTTACTGAGGGTGATGTGATCATTGGCAGTCTCCAGATCCCTAACAGGTCTTTGTTCATTGAAATTGCTTATATTGCAGAAAAGATACACTCTATTAGAAAGATTGATCATACAAAACATGATCCATGCGGATCATGCCCCACGCATAAAGGTAGACATTAATTTGTTCGAATTTGTATTTCATGGGGAGCTAAGATGAAAAACTCAGAGTCAAGACGTAGTATGCTACTTTTCTTTTCTTCTCTCCTTTTTTTCTGTAATAGCGATTGGTTTACTACCAAACAGGAACAGGATGAACCTATATGGGTTAAGGAGGCGCGGGAAAAGCACTCTAAACTGGATAGAAGTGAAAAACAAGCCAAAGAGATGCCAAAGATAGACCCAAAATCAAAGAAAAGGCTCTGTCCAAACGAAAAGGAAGAGATGGAGGAGGCTGTACTTATCAAGCCAAAAGAACTTGAACGTGGAACAGTGTATGCCTTTTTTTGCAAAAAGGAGAGTATTTATTTTATTTACTGCAACGTCGCCGAATGCCGCACCCCTCTGGGGTGCGGATGAAGGCGCCCCGTGGTATTATCATATGAGTGGAATATCGAAGGACCAGCCATG
>SBBU01000228.1 GCA_005239585.1 Planctomycetaceae bacterium | reverse complement strand
GAACTCTTGTTGCCTCTGCCCTCTCTTCAAAACAATTCCTTCGATTTTTGGGAGCTATTGCCATCTACACCCCGTAAAAAACTGCTGACACGTGAGGGACAAAGGAGACCACGAGTTTAATCGTGTGGGAATTGGTCTCCTTATGCGGGCATCTCTGTAGAAAGGGCGAGACTCAAGTCGTTGCAATAAGCGTTTCAGTACTTATGATACCGTCAATAGTTCTTATACTGTTTAAAAGGGTCTCTGATAGCTTTTCAAGAGTGGCAGTATTTAGAGTGCATACAATGTCACAATGACCAGTGACGATGGCACAAGCAGAGGTTTCAGGTAGGGTGGAGATTGTTTGAAATACGCTGTTTGTTTTCGTCGCGTTAGTATTGATCAACACAGCTGCCTTGACTGGGGCATTTCCTGCAGGTGTACGTGTAAATTCTTTTACTGTGATAAGTGTTTCAGTGTTGGTAACACCCTCTACAGTTCTTATTTTTCCGAGGACAAAATTGATGAGTTCTTTTGGTGTTTCAGATTGGATCGTGAGAACTGCGTCGAACCGGCCTGAAACAGCTTGAACATTTCCCGGCAGGCTGCTGAGACACTGCTGTGTCTTACGCGGATCTGTGGTAACAAATACTATACCTTTTACTGGCATATCCTATCCTCCTAAAAGAAAAGTGGATTTTAACACAAATGTCTAGTGATATCAAAGGGATTTTTTTCTCAGGAATGTTTTAGCTGAGACGTACTGCATGATCAGGGTAAGCCCCGGTATCTCTTGCGTTTGGGGTCAAGAATAGGGGTGGGGCCAGCTGAATTGTTACAACGTTGAAACAAATGTTGTTACGCTCTTACCCTAAGCAAGAAATACGCCTCAGCGGTCTTTGAATGATGGTGGTCTTTTCTCGAAAAAGGCTTGGATTCCCTCTTTTTTGTCATCAGTTGACATCATCATGCCAAATAGTTTAGCCTCTAGCTTTAGCGCATCCTCAAGAGGCAGCTCGATACCTTCTCTGATGGCCTGTAGAATGGCGGCGACGGCAACTCGGCTTTTTGATGCGAATTTTTTTGCCATGCCGATTGCCTGCTTTCTTAGTTCGGTTTCCGGGACTAGAAGGTTAACTAGTCCGAGTGTTTTCGCTTCTTGGCTAGATATCATGTCACCTGAGAGTAGCAGTTCGATTGCCTTGGGAGTACCGATGTATCTTGGCAGTCTCTGGGTTCCACCAAGACCTGGGATGATTCCAATTGTTATCTCTGGTTGTCCGAATCTAGCCTTGTCTGTAGCTATTCTGATATGGCAAGCCATGGCAAGTTCATTGCCGCCTCCTAGGCATGGGCCGTTGATCGCAGCGATCACTGGTTTATCAGAGTTTGCAATCTCGCTTACAAGTTCCTGGGCCTTGAGAGCCATTGCTTCGCCTTCTTCTTTGGTGGTTACATTTTGAATCTCTTTGATATCTGCTCCGGCAGCAAAGATTGATCCCTCACCTGTTATTATTACGGCCCTGATGCTATCGTTTCCCTTCATTTCCTTAATTGCTTGATTGATTTCAGTAAAGACAGCCCTGGAAAGTGCGTTCACGGGGGGATTATTGATCGTAATTATCCCGATGTCCTGTTCTTGTGTTACTTTTATAAAATTCATCCCGAGCATGGTATCAAATGATCAGTGGCTGGTCAACAAGTATATTGCTAAATACGGGGTGTTAATGAAGTTATTCCCTTGGGGCGAATGAAACGAAAGATATCCAGGCTTGCCACGTGGAGTGCTTTTGTTTTACTGGTTAATGGGCACAAACAGAAATCCATCTCTCCAAAGCTCTAGCGAGGTGGTGCCATTTGCTTGTTTCAACGTCAGTTTTTTGCTCGTTCTCTGAAATGAGAGAGGGACATCTGATAGGAGCTCTGTCTTATTATCCCGCTTGATCGCTGGTTTAATCGTTATAACCTGCTCAGCGTCTTCTATGGAGAGTAAGATCATATTAGTGTTAAAATCTAGAGTTCCGCCCGTCTGATAATCTGTTATCGTGTCTCCGATCACTGACCCGACTCGGCACTCAAATGCGGTTGTGCGAGGTTTACCATCTACATACCTTGTTATGAGAAGCTTGGCTGATTTGTTATCAGGACCTGCATCTGTACAGGTGATTTTAAGACATTCATCTTCTTTGAATTTTTTACCCGGATGCTTGATTACGGATACCGGGCTCTCTTTGATTGCCTTGCTATTCTTGTCAAGGGCCGTGAATTTATATTCATAAAGTGTTTGATTTGAAGGTGAAACATCAAAATATTCTGGCTGAATAAGAGGTTTTTGGTTTAGTGGTTCCTGCCAGTAAAGTTGGCCTTTCACTCTTCTGTATACATTGAACCCATAGATCTGGTCAAGATTGTCGAACTTGGCTTGGATTACCACGCCATCACCATAAACGTAACCTGCTATGTCATGTCCGCTGTTTGAGAGGTAGTTCCGAACGATGTTTGCAGTTTCTTTTTTAAGAAGGTCGTTGTACTTTACGTAGAGTTCATCTCGCTGTCTAAGAATGTCCTCGCTCTGGAAGCTTAGTCTGCGCAGCTCATTTTGAACGTTACCATAGACGCTAAACATATATGAGATGATGGTTACTATTACTACAGCTGCTGCAAAACCGACAAGCGCCAGTATGGGTTTCCATGCCTTGAATTTTTTGCCGCCAACAGTCTTTTTCTTTTTATGTACGCCTTTCATCACATTATCGATGATTACATTCTCAAATATCTCGCCGCACAGCGTTGAATTCAGTATCTTTTCATTCTTTTTATAAATTTCCAGAGCATCTCTGCACGGGGCGCAAACCAGGGTATGGTTTTCAACGAGGCGTGTTTCTTCCTCGGAGAGCTCATTATCCATATAGCGCGAGATTAATAGTCCCATTCTTTCTTCGATGTCCATATATATCCTTTACAGATAATAATCTTGTAATCTGTCTTTTAACATTAATCTTGCCCTATAGAGCCTGCTTTCAACTGTTGCAATCGGAATACCAAGGCAATCGCTTATCTCTTTATAAGTCATCTTGCGGAGGTGCTTCAGCAGCACTATTTGTTGATAGATTCTTGGCAGGGAATTAATTGTGATAAGAATTCGCTCTCGTAGTTCTTCAAGTTCAGCAGAGGGTGCATTAGCGGTTGTCTTGTCCACGACTGAAATCCCATCCTCTTGAATCTTGTCTATGGATGCATGCTTTACTCTCTCTTTGCGTAGCCAGTCTATGCATACCGACCTGACTACTGAATAAAGCCACCCTTTAAAGCGCCTGGGGTCTTCAAGGTTTACAATGCCGTGGTATATCTTTATAAAAGTTTCCTGGGCCATATCGCTTGCAATGTGCACATCTCCTACGATGTTGTATGCAATGCTGACTACATAATTGGAATATCTCTGAACTAGGCGCTCAAATGATACAGTATCACCCTTTTTAAACCTTTGAATTAGGACATCATCGGCTACTAAGGGCTGATTATGACCTTCGGGCTTTGTTTTTGCCATTAGTTTCATTATAATTAACTCTTGCCGCTCTTCAATCCCGCATAGTCATGCATTTATCTGCATGGTACGGGATTTTGCCCCACTTACTGTGGCAGCTTTTACCACCGTAAGGTTTTGTGAGGCTCAATAAAAAGACGTAAAAATCAGCCCAACTTACTGACTGCCAAGACGTTAAAATAAATGGAAGGAAATGATGCAGTGATGCCTGAAGAAAAACTCCTAAAGAGTCTTATTGTAGGTCAGGAAAAGGCCTATGAAGAACTTACTTCCAGTCTGGAGAAACCATTGATGAACTTCATCTACCAGTATATACATGACTTGCATACCGCTGAGGATATTTTTCAAGAGACGTTCATTCGTGTCGTGAGAAAAATTTCTGATTTTAAACCCAACTCAAAGCTCTCTACATGGATCTTCACTATAGCCAGAAATCTTTGTTTGGATTACATTAAATCCAAAAAAAGAAAGAGAGATGTTTCTCTTGAAGAGGAGAGTGAGAATGATCAATCAAAACCTGTATCACTGAAGAACTTGTTTGGATCAAAGTATTTAACACCCGGTGAAGTTTTGGAGAAAACTGAGCAGCAGATCAAGGTGCGAGAGGCACTCTCCAGACTTTCACACGTCAAACGGGAGGCCCTTATTTTGAGGACATACCTGGACTTGAGTTATGAAGAGATATCCAAGATAACGGACGCCCCTGTGGGTACTTGTAAATATCGAGTCCATCAGGCGCTTATGGATATTGGTGAGGCCTTGTCGGGTCCTATGCAGAAATCAGTGGAACATGGAGGATAATTTTCAAGGGAGACCAAGATGAAAAGGGAATACTGTGAGGACATAAAGAGGCGGATAAGCCCTTATGCCCTCGGCGAGCTTGATAGCGAGGAGGCCAGGCTAATCAAGGAGCATTTAGAGGGCTGCAGCGAGTGCAAACAAAATTATAACTCTGTGGCAGCGGCGATCTCCAGCATTAAAGAGCTGCCACAGATTCCCTCAAGCTCACAGCGTAGAGAAGATGTCAAAAACATAATGAATCAAGAATACATGAAGAAGTTTGATCGTGTCAGCAGGCCGGGCACAATACGTCTAACCCTTTTGGCCGCAACTGCGGCAGTCGCCATATTTACTGTTATATATCTTGTTGTAAGAACTCCACAAGGTTCGCTCTCTGCCAAGGTGATAAGCCTTTCAGGCCAAGGCCATTTCCGTGAGGCCAATCAGTCAGAGTGGAAAAAAATTAATGAAGGACAGATCATTGGCTTCCCTGCAGATATCAGGACAACCGAAGATAGCGTGATGAAACTCCAGGTCTATGGGGTTGAACCGGAAGCGGATATATATCTAAGCCAGACTTGTAACGTCAGACTTGCTGGAAAAGAGAGATCAAGACGAATTGAACTAAGCGATGGAGAAATCTACATGGAATTATCTACAGACGATCGAGTTAGATACACTGTGTTTGATCAGGAGGATAATACCCTGGTTTGCAGCGGCTCGGTTGCAGTTGAAGTTTCATTGAAAAGAATGTTTGTATGGTCAACACCTGCGGCAATCAAGCAGGAGCTTAAAAGACCGGATTTTACTATAGGACTGGATGATGTCCCGCTCTCTCAGACATGCGTACAGATATCAAAAAAAGCAGGAAGAAACATCGAACCAGCCAACAAGATAATTGGCGATAAGAAGGTGGTTTTCTATACAAACAAGAATACCCCTGAGCAAATATGGAGTGATTTTGAGCATCAGATGAAGCGTCAGGATCTGGTTATTGTTCAGACGCAGGAGGGTTATAAAGTGAACTCTGTAACATCCAGCGATAGGCCCAAGAAATTATTCTGCAGGTCAATGAAGGGGCAGGTCACTTTAAATGGCAAGACAATAGCAGGCGGATCAGAGGCATTTGTAGACCCTATAGGCGAGGTTGCAATGCTCAGTTTTGATTCTCCACATATTGCCCAGTGGAGATTTGAAGGGTACTACAAGGCGATGGCTCGGTCAAAGATGACATTGGTGCCGATCGTATTTGCGTTCAAGGGTATGAAAGATGGAAAACCGACGTTTGAAATCCTGATACCAAATACAGATATAACCGGTGAAATGTTTACAGTTTCGATACCTGAATTCAAACGTATTGTAGGGCATGAAGAGGTTACGGTGCCATTTACTTTTAAAATAAAACCAAAGTAATTTTTCAGGGAGTAATAAAATGAAAGTATCTATAATATTTTTGGCGGCCTTTGTTATCCAGGATAAATCAATTCAGGATAAGGACAAGGGCGTTAGCGCACAGGGTGTCAATCTGAAGGTATGGACTGATATCATCCAGAAACAAACCAAGAAAAAATTCATGTACACCCCTGACCTAAACCTTGAGAATCGAAAGATTTATTATGCATCTCCTATGGAGTTAAGCGATGATGACCGTTTCAGGGCATACGAGGCAATTCTCCAGATGCATGGGCTTGCGCTCATTCCTGTAGGAGAAAAAGGAAAGGAAATATATAAGATTGCCCTCGCCTCTCCCCAGCCCGGGACTCAGGCCGGAAAACTCTATCCGAAGATAGTTGAAAAAGTTGACACACCTCATGATGAGTTTGTCACTTGGATCCGCAAACTGGAACATGCAAACGCTCAGGAGGTTGCTAATCAGCTTAGAATAATTGGATTTCAGCACATTGCTGCGTTAGAGTCATCCGGCGTCTTGGTAGTTACAGATTATGATCACAATCTTCAGCGGTTGGAACATATGATAAAACTGGCAGATGTCCCGCGCGAGGTCATTGAGATGAAGGTAAAGCAGCTCAAGAATTCATTGGCGCCAGATATAGCCAAGATGCTGACCCAGATCGTAAATACTCTTGTACAGACATCAACTACGGGACCTACGCCCGGACCAAGACCGCCGGGAACACAGCAGGAAAAAATACAAATAGTTGAAGATACACGTACTAACAGCCTTATAATTTTGGCCTCTAAGACAAGGATGCCGCAGATATTTGAGATAATCGACGAGCTTGACAAGACATCAGGCTACGAAACGACCGGTATATTTGTTCATACAATGAGATATTCTCTTGCAGAGGATGCGGCCAAGATCCTTGGCGAGGTCTTTAAGGTTGGTACAACTAGTACAGGAGGGGTGTCGCCTTCCCCCACAACACCGACCACAGGATCTCCTGTAACCCCCGTTCTTGCAAGGACTCTGTCGATTGTCGCTGACAAGAAAACAAACTCGCTGATCGTTGTTACAGATAGAAATCTGTTCAAACTTATCGAGCAGTTCCTAGCAAAGATAGATAAGCGCAGACCTCAGGTGCTTATCAAGGCCACTGCAATTGAAATTCAGAGCAGCGACAGCTTTGACATTACCTTTGAACTAAACAGAATGGTTGAAAAGCTTGGCAAGGCCTCTCTGGGCGGGCGCCTAAGCATGGGGCTCTCTACATTGAGAGATATCAATAACGACGGAATTTTAGACATCATACCTGCCGACACAACAGGAATTAACCTTGCTATATTCCATGAAAAGGCAGGTAACATACCATTCTTGATGAATATGTTGGAGGGAAAGGCAACTATTAATGTGCTCGATGAACCAGAGCTGATCACAGATGATAATCAGAAGGCTAAAATAACTCTCGATGACGAGACTTCCTATCGAGAGTCAGTAATAACACCTACCGGTCCAGTGCAATCCTCCTTTAAAACTACCAAGGCAACAACAAGCCTCGAGATCACCCCGCATATTACTGATTTTCAACAACTCAAACTTGATATAGATATAAAAATAGAAAAATTTGGACTGGCAAGTGAAGCTGGTGCGCCTCCTAACAAGTCAAATAGAAATATCTTAGGGGCAGTGAATATGTACAATGGGAGAACAGTTGTAGTTGGAGGTGTTGTTACTCAGAGTCAGACAGATAGATTAACTCAGGCTCCATTTCTCTCCTCAATTCCTATACTGGGAGAACTTTTTAAGAAGACCAGCAAGGGCGGGACCAAAAAGACTCTTTATATATTCATAACCCCATACATACTTTATGATGAGAGTCTTGCTGATCTGTTTGATCTGTCAAAAGAAAGGCGTGATTTTGTTGAAAAAGAAAGAGGCGGTAAGCTTAATCTGCAATTTGATCCCAAGTATCCAATAGGTTCTATACCCAGCTTTAGGTTTGCAGGCCCGGAAGATATTGACAAGTATAGATAATAATTGAAAAATGCAGGATATAGAGGGCAGAGAACACAGAGACGATCAAAGGTATCTTCTCTTGTGACCTCTGTGATCTCGGAAAAAGATTGTAACAAATGAATCTTACGATATTAAAAACCATTCTTAAAGAGGAAGGGATAGCGCTCGACGACAAGCTTGATGACTGTTTAAAGCTAACCAAGTCGACCAACCAAACCCTTGATCGAGTACTGGTCAATCATGGATATCTGACAGAACATCAGATGATAAAGGTCTTCGGCAAATGGCTCAATATCCCTGTCTTCGATAGATTAAATGATGCCAAGGTCCCCCCTTTCTTTATGGAAAAAGTTCCCGTGCAGTTTGCAAGATACCATAATCTGATAGCTGTAAGCGAGGAAAACAGCGCTGTTAAAGTGGCAAGCTGTTATCCACTCGATTTTCATCCGCTTGATGAGCTGGCTTCAAAGATCGGCAAGAATGTTGAACCTGTACTTGCCCCAAAGGCGGAGATTACAACACTCATAAACAAGACATATCAGCAGAAGATGGATGTAGTTGATGAGATGTTAGAGGGAGTTGATGAAGAG
>SBBU01000039.1 GCA_005239585.1 Planctomycetaceae bacterium | reverse complement strand
TTTCGTAGTAGGAGGGGTGTTTTGTAACTATTTCCTCATATGCAGTTAATGCATCTCCCCAATCCTTATCTTTCTCGTGTTTCTTGACTTTGTCTAGTAGAGTTTTGAGTCCGAGCTGGTCATTTGTTAAATCATTCAAGGCCTTCTCGCAATCTGTTTTTAGTTTCTCTATGTCATTTTGGTTGTTTGAAACAAACCAAGTTTCCTTGAGGAATTTGCCTTTTAGCAGTTCTATGCAAAGTTTTATTGCCAAATCGGGGTTATTAGTAGCGAGTTCTTTAGCTTGGTTGAACTTTGCTGGAGCCTCTTGTTCTACCTTGAACATCTCCTCGCAGAAATCGTATGCTTTATCTATCTCTGGCTGGTTATTTTTATAAAACTTTGCATATTCCTGTTTTGTTTTCAAACGCTCAAAATATCCTTTAGCAAGAAACCAGCCCTTTCGATCTATGACCTTCTTACCCTCATTAAAAATAGCTTTGGCCTCCTCTTCTTTATTTGTACCAGTGTTGGCCGCTTCTTTTGCGATTCTTTCGCAGTCAGCTAGGAGATTTTCAATATTGCTTCTCTCGTCTGTAACGTATCTTGTCTGCCTCAGATACTCGTCGGTATTCAATTGATCAAGTTTTGCCTTGGCAGATTCGTGCATCTTATGGTTCAGTTCGAGTCTAATCTGTGCCAGTATGTTTCTTGCGTCATTTTCAGCATTATTCATCCTTGTACAAAAATCGAGTTCTTTTTTTATCTTCTCCTTGTTCTCTTTATAAAAAGATGTTTGACTGTTTATCGAACTTAAAGCAGAACTGGCGTCACCCCATCGTTTGTTGCTTTTGTGCTCCATAGCGTTATCAAATGTTTTGGAGGCTTTTTGTTCATCTTGAATATTGGAGTTGTTGTTTGAGGCATTATCTGTGTTTATTGGCTTGTTGCTTGATTGTTTTGGACCCTGCCCTAGGGCTAAAATCAAAAAGACGAGTAAACATGCCGCTCCGGCGGCCGCGCCAATCGGCCATAATTGAGTTTTTTTCTGCTCAACAATCTTTCGTTTTGTGACTGTTCTTGGTCTTAGTCTTGTTCTAATAATTGA
The DNA here is from genome assembly GCA_005239585.1 of Planctomycetaceae bacterium. Next base: position 8,919 of record SBBU01000039.1, on the reverse strand, counting down.
TTGAGCTCTGGGTAACTCTGCTGAGGTTGGTGATTTTCCCTGCTCTATTGCCGTCAGGTCTTGTAACAACTCGTTTGGTGTCCTGTGTCTGGCCTCTGCGTTCTTCGCCATCATTTTTTCTATAACATGGCATATTTCATCAGATAATTCCGGGATCTCATCCTTAGGGTGGGGCAGTTCTCCTTCTATCTGCTTGTACATGATCTCTGCGATCGAGTTTCCATCAAACGGGACATGTCCGGTAACCATGTGGTAAAGTGTTGCACCAAGTGAATAAATGTCACTTCTAATGTCTGTGCCCTTGCTTCCTCTTACCTGTTCAGGTGACATGTAATGTGGTGTTCCTACAGTAATGTTGCTGAGAGTCAATGTGACAGTAGAGTCCACTATCTTGACCATACCGAGGTCGGTCAACTTGGTTTTCCCATCCTTTGAAATGAGGATATTGGAGGGCTTCATATCCCTGTGCACAAGATTTGCATTATTTATTTCTATTAATGCACCGGCAAGTTGAAGCGTTATTCCAATTGCTTCCTTCTCAGGGATTCTTCCCCTGCGTTTTATTGTGTCTGCGAGCGATACGCCGTCCACATATTCCATTGCCAGAAAGTGGTAACCCTTGTCCTCGCCAAAGTCTGTGGCTTTTACGATGCTAGGATGCGAGAGTTTTGATGCAGATGCAGCTTCTCTTTTGAATCTTTCTAAAAATTGCTCGTTCTTCCTTGCAAGGTGTGGAAACAAGACCTTGAGTGCCACAATTTCGCCTGTATCTTTTCGCTTTGCCTTGTAGACTGCACCCATACCGCCCTCTCCCAGCCTTGTCATTAAGGTGTAATTCCCTAATTCTGAAATGGTGTGTTTTGCCCCTGCCTCGCTCATTTTAATACATTATATATGCATTAAATCAATAACACAACTCAAACGCTGAGAAAGTTCTGCATCAATATGTGTCCAAAGGGCGTTCTGTAACTTTCGGGGTGAAACTGAACTCCCTCAAGAGGTAAATATTTATGTCTTATTCCCATCACCTCACTGTCGCATCGGCTTGTCACATAGAGTTCATCCGGAAGTGTCTTTGGATTAATGGTTAGTGAGTTGTATCTCATAGCAACAAATGGATCCGGCATGCCTTTATAAATAGATTTTTCATCGTGTGTGATCCTGCATGTCTTGCCATGAAGGATTTGTCTGGAATGGATAATCTTTGCGCCGAATACATGTGCAATGCACTGATGTCCAAGGCAGACACCAAGTATTGGTATCGTGTTCATAAATGTCTTGATTACTGAGTTTGATATGCCGGACTCTTTTGGTGTGCATGGCCCCGGCGATATTATAATTTTCTCAGGTTTTAATTTTTCGATTCGTTTTATTGTGATCTTGTCATTTTGCACAACATTGGATTTCCTGCCCAGCCTGCCGACTAACTGGGCAAGATTGTATGTGAATGAATCATAGTTGTCGATTATGAGTACCACTGCTATCTGAAGAATAGAAAGGTGATGACAAGAAAGAGCGGGACTAAAACTGCAATTGACCACTTCATATAACCAAAAAAGCTTGGCATTTTTATCCCCGCCTCTTCCGCGATTGCCTTGACCATGAAATTGGGTCCATTTCCGATATAAGTGTTTGCCCCCATAAAGACGGCCCCACAGGAAATAGCGGCAAGAAGCAACATACCTTGTGGATGTACGGCAAGTAGATTTAGATTTTCATGGCTGGTGAGCATCAGGCCGCTTGCTAAACTTGTGTAAGTAAGATAGGTAGGTGCATTGTCAAGAAAACTTGAAAGACCGCCAGATGCCCAAAAAAACTGCCACGGTTGCGAGACCCCCATCTTGCTTCCTTGTGCCTCCAGTATCAAGAGTGCAGGAATCATGGCCAGAAATATGCCGGCAAAAAGAAGGGCAACTTCAATGATCGGATTGAATGTAAAGAAATTTTTCTCTCTTGTGCTTTTTTTTGTGGCTAAATAGGATATCAAGGCAATTATGCCCATAAGAATGACCTGAAATGCCTTGGAAATTATCCCTCCCATCTCCTCTCCGAATGATCGCTTTGATTCGGGAAATACTAGATAACCGCTTGTCACGATAATTAGTACGATAACTATGAGAAACAGAAAGTTATGTGCGCCATCAATTCCAATTGGCTCTGATTGATGCACTCTATCTTCGATAAGAGATCCCTTTGTCTCAAGGTCTTCTTTATTAAAGAAATATTGATCAACCAGGTTGAAGATAACGAGTAGAGCCCCAACAGCAGTGATCCACATTGGAAAGAGTCTGAGCGTCCAATCAAAGGGCACACCTTTGAGAAATCCCAGATAGAGCGGAGGATCACCTAATGGAGTCAATAGTCCACCTATGTTACTTACAATAAATATAAAGAAAATGATTATATGGCGGTTATATATTCGACCTTTATTTGCCTTGATGAGTGGTCTTATGAGAAACATGCTGGCCCCTGTTGTCCCAATAAGATTTGCAAGGATAGCGCCTATCGCAAGAATGCCTGTGTTCACAATAGGAAGTCCGGCAAGCGATCCTCTTATATAAATTCCGCCTGAGATTATGAACAGAGAGGCGAGAAGCGATATAAATGCGACATAATCGAGCATAGTGTGGAGCAAAGTAGTGCGATCGTGTAGCAGGAAATAGAAACCGATAGGAGCTCCCAGTATCAGACTGATAATCGCCTTGTTCTTATTGTGTTCCCAAAATTTTGGAAAGAAGAGAGGCAGTAGGGCGATTGCAAGCAAAAGCAGGATGAATGGGGCTACAAAAAGTGCAATCATTTCAGGCCTGAGTTCTGCCCAGTATTTATTTCCCCCGTCGTGTCCTTGAATTATTAGGCTGAGTTTCATGTCCTAGATAGTGTAAACAAAGCTATAGAAGGGTCAATAATGGGTGGTACAGGACTCGAACCTGTGACCTCGTGGGTGTGATCCACGCGCTCTGCCAACTGAGCTAACCACCCGTTTTGGGTTATAATATGAATCAAAGACGATAATATAACAGCTGACGTTTGTTCAGGCAAGTATGAAAATTTCATTTTCTTGCAACCTTTTCGAAGATTGAGGGGTCTAAAGAGGGTTGTATGAAAAATCATGTCCAAAAAACTCAAGTGAGAATAGGACGGAATGTTTAGAAAAAAAATTATTTCAGGAATTTCTACAAGGCTCAGAATAGAACAGACAGGACTTGATGCATTTGAAAATTGATTTCTATGTGGTTAATGAAAAAACCGAAGCGCTTCGGTTTTTAGGCGAGTCTAGCCACCTTAGTGCTTGAAGCCATGATACTCATGAAAAAGCTAATTTACGGATGCGTTCTTAATCGCTTGATGTGCTGCCAAGTACCCTGGCGTTATTCAAAACCCACCCTTTGTCTTTTCGTGTAAACTTGAGTTCCATGGTTCTCTTTTCGGTTTTGGGGTCTCCTTGCGGTTGATTTACAGAGACTTCCAGCTTTATCTTGGCAATAGCCAAGTCTTTACTAGATACCTTGACGCCATCTTTATCTATCTTTGCGGATGTAATCGTAATATCTTTGAGATCAGTTTCTAACGCAGTTTTTATAGATTCCTGTGAATCTGACAGCGCTATTATATCCTCTATTTTTTTACTTTGTACAAACTTGTCTTCCAGAAATTTTCTTATCTTATCCTCATCCTCTTTAAAGCTCTGGGTGGCAGGTGTCTTGTTGGCCTGAGAAATTATAAGTACGAGAGAACCGCCAATAAGTAAAATTCCGAGTACGACCCACAGCCATAACATGCTCCCTTTTTTCTTTCGTGGTGCTACATATTCTTCTTCCTCGCCTTCTTCTGACATCCTTGCGCCTCTAGTAGGTGTTTTACCGAATCTACGGGCAGAGGTCGTTGAGCCTTTTTTCTGAAAGCCAGCCGGTTTTGATCCAGACTGGAATTTGCTCCTCCGTTCTGGAAACTTGGTTGAAGGCGATTGTCTTGGTGCTACGAGAGTCTCTTCTAGGTCTTCTTGGAAAGGTTCTTGGTTGCTTAAATCTTGTTCCGTCTCTTCTGCTGGTTGCATAGGGACATTAACCGTCGTCTGGGCAGAACTATTTGTCGAGGCTGTTGGTGTAAACGTCGATTGGATGGCTGGCTTTGGCGCTGTAAACTGAAATGATGTCTGACACTTGGGACATCTAACGTTGTGTTTACACTGGGCAGTATTGGATCTGGATGCATTTTCGTCAAGCATTGTTTGGTCGGGCTGTGATGGTTGGACATGGGCCTCTACTGGATCAGGTGGAGCAATCTGAAATATTACCTGGCAGCCGGGGCATTTTACATTCTTGCCCAACATGCTGCTTGGTGCACGCAGAGTCCGCTGGCAACTGGGACACTGAACAGTAACCTTGTCGTCCATAGGAAAAAGTGACTCCTTTTAAAGTTCGGAGCCGGATTTATTCCATCCCTGATGAACCACTCTCTTTTACTTCTAGAAGAATCCAGTTCTCAACTTTCTTCTCGAATCTTAATATGAGGGTTTTAGCTATTTCTTTCGGCTCGCCTTCAGGTGGCTTTTTTGTATATCTTATGCCTACCCGCACTATGCCTGTGTTTCCAGTGACTTTGGAATCATGTGGCGGCCTTGTAATGTTATAGGATTCAATACTTTCTGTGATTGTATCAAGGCTTTTTGTGATCGAGTCACGGGCAGACTCATCAGCTAGCTTAGCAATGTCGGCTTTGGTCCTACAATTTTGATCAACGAGTTTTTTTAGATCCTCAGCTTCTTTAGCGCTTGACACAGGGGGTTTTTCACTTGACTTTTTATATATGAAATATCCTCCTCCTCCAAGCAAGCCGAGTAGGAGTAGTATCCACAGCCACAAAAGGCTGCCCCTCTTCTTTTTGGGAGCTGGTCCTTCTTCTTCCACTTCTCCCTTTGATCCTGCAGTACGGCTAAATTTTGAAGCGGTAGTTGAACCTTTTTTTGCAAGGCTGGTTTGTTGTGTTGTTGACTGGAACCTATTTCTGCGTTCTGGAAATTTTGGTCCTGTTGTCCCTTCTGAATTTGTAGGTAATTGCGTCCCAGTTGGAGCGCTTGAATTGCTCTGCTGTGGATTTGCTGCTGGCTCTATAGGGTTACTCACTTGTAGCTGTGGTTGTTGCGTTGTCTGTGGTTGAGGTGGCTGCGTTATTTGTGGTTGAGGTGGTTGCATTACTGGCGGCTGTGGTGGTTGTTGTATCGATATATTTTGGATCATGGGGACGGGTGGTTCTGGCTGTGGTGCAGGGATTTGAAATAGAGCCTGACACTGCGGGCATCTCACGTTTCTTCCACCCCCACCAGTACGAAAACCCCCGGGATCAATCACCGTTTCCTCTGTTTGGTATCGTGGCAGTGGTGGCGGCGGAACAAATCTTTCGTGTGGTATTACCCTAACGGGCGCTTGTATTGGTTCTGGAGGTGCAATCTGAAAGATCATCTGGCAAGTGGGGCATTGGACGTTTTTCCCCATTGCGCTGCTATAGGCCTTTAATGGCCTCTGACAACCGGGACACTGGATAGTGATTTCATAGTCCATAAGGACACCAGAACTATAGTATACATCACTCGATATGGAGTGCAATAGATTTAACTTGACAAACTGGACTTTCAGTGGGGAAGTTCTATAAATTCTCGTACATGTCCAAGACATCTATAAAGGCGATTGATTTTAAAGATGGCTGCTTACTGCCTTGCGGGAATTTGCCGTTCATTATGGAGAGCCAGGGGACGTTCGGGCGTTTTTCGTTCTACGGAGCAGATCCTTACTTGGTGTTGTGGTGCTTTGGTGACAATATCAAAATTGCAACTGGTAGCAGGACATACTCTTCTCGTGAAGACCTGCTTCAGGTCTTACGAGAAATCCTGAAAGATCAAAAGATCACGTCCAATAGAATTCCACTGCCGTTCGTGGGTGGAGCAGTTGGTTATTTTGGTTATGGACTGGGTAAGCTAACAGAAAAGGTTAAAATGCCATCCGATGAACTTGGTCTGCCCGATCTTTACCTTGCCTTTTATAATCGAGTTATAGTGATAGACAAGCTGACAAATAAGCGCTACATGGTTGAGACGAGACGAGGAAAAAAGCCTTGTGACGTCAGTATTAACTGTAATACAAATTTCAGCCGGCGGGAGAAATTCTCCAAGGCAGATTTTCTTGATGCAGTAGTAAAAGCAAAGAGGTATATACGTGAAGGAGACATTTACGAGGTGAATCTCTCCACAAGATTTTATGAAACCAGTCTTATTGAACCATACAATTTGTATCGTTTGTTGAGGACTCGGAATCCTTCACCGTTCGGATTTTACCTGCCGATTGGGAATCAGGTCCTGATAAGTACATCACCAGAAGAATTTCTTTTCTTGAAAAATGGTTATGTTAGGACAAAGCCTATAAAGGGGACTCGGAAAAGAGGGGCAACAAGGGTGCAGGATGAGAGGATAAGGAAAGAGCTTATATTGAGCAAGAAAGATGATGCAGAGCTTGCGATGATAGTTGATCTTGAGAGGAATGACCTTGGAAAGGTGTGCGAGATCGGGTCAGTGAAGGTTACTCAAAAAAAGGTTGTTGAGAAATATCCAACAGTCTTTCACACAGTTGCTACGGTAGAGGGAAAATTGCGAAATGATTTGGACCAGATAGATTTAATCAAGGCAACTTTTCCGGGCGGCTCTGTGACCGGTGCGCCGAAGAGGAGGGCAATGGAGATCATATCAGAGCTTGAGCCTGTTCATCGTGGGCCTTATACCGGTGCTATTGGTTATTTGGGTCTTGATGGTGCGATGCATCTTTCAATGGCAATTAGGATTGTAATCTCACAGCGCAATCAATATATATTTCAAACAGGAGGGGCTATAGTGCATGATAGCGTGCCTAGATCAGAGTATGAAGAGATATTGGTAAAGGCAAAGGCAATAAGAGATGCCCTAGGTAATTTTTGATTTCAGTTCTGCCCTTCAGGCACTATTTGTTCATCGATTATATCAGGTGGTTTACTATCGATTTCAAAATAATTAGATGCTACCCATCCTGTCTTGCCATCGAGTTCTATCAAGGCCCTGATTTGCGCCTTTTTTGCGTTCATGGATGGGAGTTCGATTTCAGTCTCGCCTGATGGTTTAAGATCGCTTTTCAACCTTGAATATATCTTATCATCTGCAAAGACATAGAGTGTAACTGTTGCTTTTTCCGGCGAGCCGTGCCATTTAACTTTTACTTTTTCTCCGCCCTTCATCTTCTCTTTTGTTCCGGCTGAAACTTCAAGCTTTAAATCTCCAGTAGGCGGCTTAACTGTAATATATTTTATGGTAATCTGCGGGTTTGTTCCCTTGATAGGAAGAGAGGACTCGAGGTTTGCCTCGCTTCTGACCGCAAGGTATATCCCATATTCGCCAAAATTTTGAGGAGAAAATAGCACCTTCTTCCCATATGGGAATATATTTTCCTGATTCCAGTTTTTCCCGTCATCATTTGAGACAAAGAGCAAAATATCTTTTATCTTGGAAATAGATTGTTTATCGGTGAATTCAATCTCGATAGGTGTTTTGTCCTGTTGAGAGGCTGGTCCTGTTGCCTTGACCTGAGGTGATACGGAGTCAATGATAAAGTCTCCTGAAGAGCTATCAACAATCGATTCATAAGATATTCTCAGCCTAAACGTTTTTCCTGTGACTTGCGGGACTTTCCAGAGGATTCCATTTGAGCTAAAGGTAAGTTGATCTTGTGAAATCTCTTTGTAGGAACCATCTTCACCGCTTTTATCTGAAAGCGCTATTCTTATCCTGCTTATATCAATGTCACGATGTTCTATGAAGATCATTCTTCCCTTGCCTCCCGGAATGGACTCTCCGCCTTTGAAGTTCTTGAGCCTGAGTGAGGCCATCTTTGATTTAACGTCAAATGTTAGTGGGTCTGAATAGAGCCACATTTTATCCGCCTCATATTTAAGCCTGACCGAATGAAGTCCATATTCTGCAGGCGCATTAAATTTAATTGATTCGTCTGTAATCTTCGCCGGTATCGTTCTCCAGACCTCATATGGGAATTTTGTGATCTCCAATGAGGCCTTTTTAGGGTCAAAAAGCGGGGGCTTGCTGACTATCTGTAAGCTTAACTCTTCTTCTGGTGCATGAATCTTTTTATCTATTCCAAGTATTACTGGGATTCTTGGTGCAATTACCCTTATCTTTACCTGATCTTCAGACATAATCTCATTACCCTTTTTGTCTTTTCCCCATAATCTTAGGATGTAATCCCCCTCTCTTTCTGGTACAGTGAATCTGATTTCGGTAGCTGCGACTTTTTCTATGCTTTTCCACGATTCACCGTCAAATGCTTGTAGGTGCATCTCAGAGATAAGTTGCAGCGCCTCCGCAGGTACCCAGTGAATTATTGCCTGGGTCTTTGCTTGAAGCTTATCTCCGTCTTTGAATCCAGATAGAATCATCTTGATTCTTGGGACAGTAGTGAGGATGATCCTTACAAAAATCTCCTTGTCGGATTCAACGGAGCGTTCATATTTATCCTTTGCATAGATCCTGAATGAAAAATCTCCCTCTTTTATGGGCAGTTTATATCTGACCTGATTTCGGACGAAGAGGGCTACATTTTGCCATTCTGTTGGGGTTACTTTGAGCTGTAGCCATGGTTCTGTTAACTTTTCTTTTGATATCAGAGAAAAGGTTATCTCGGCCCCAGGTTGATGTTCTATTCTATTCGGTATGATTTCGATGCCTAATTGTGGAAGAGGTGGCAGTTTTGTCTTGAATGTTATTGTATGTGATGGAATAACCCTTGAGATTGGGTCAATACCTGTCACTCGTATTGAGTAAATACCCGGTTTGTCTTGCGCCTTATATTTTACTTGTTTGTTTTCTACAGCAACAACTTTATGCCA
>SBBU01000193.1 GCA_005239585.1 Planctomycetaceae bacterium | reverse complement strand
GTTGGGATCGCTAACTCCAAAACTTGCAGATATTTTTTCACGTGTGGAAAAAATTGCATTCGTTGGTCACTCGCATGATCCGGGTGTGATAACAGAAGATGGAGATTTTCTTGTTCCTGCTTCCTTTAATTATGTGTATAGACTTGAACCAGACCGCAAGTATATAGTGAATGTTGGATCGGTTGGCCAGCCAAGGGATGGAGATCCCCGCGCCTGTTATGTCCTGTTTGATGACAATGTGGTTACATTCCGGCGTCTTGAATATGACCGCAAGAAGACAATGGAAAAAATAATGAATACTGCGGGGCTTTCGAAAAGACTTGCAGAAAGGCTTGGCATAGGACGATAATGAAGGATTTTTATTTTTTGGGGCAAAAAAATGAGGACACAAATTACAGCTCGTCACATGGAGCTTACTCCAATCCTTCGCGAATATGTTGAGGGTAAAACAGCTAATCTTGATAGGTATTTCCATAATATCATCGATGTAAAGGTGATTTTTGAATCCATCAAGGTCGTGAGATTTACTTCTGAGATCGTGGTCTCCCTCCCGAGAAACAATGTATTTGTCATAAAATCAGAGGGTAAAAATGCTATTGAGGCCTTTGACACCGCCTTGGTTAAGATGGAGCGCAAGCTTTCAAATTTCAAAGAGAGATTCAATTGGCGTACTGACAAGTCTACCAGGAGAATTGTCAGGGAAATAAAACGAGGAGAACATTTTCAGGCTTAACTTGAAAAAATGAAGATATCAGATTTTATTACCCGTAAGACAATTATCCCTCAGCTTCGCGCAAAAAATAAAAGACAGGCAGTTGCAGAGCTCGTAAAGGCAATACAAAAAGAGGTAAAAAGTCCCAAGTTTCAGGTGCAGGAGATTACAAGTACTATATTAGAGCGGGAAAAGCTGGGGTCAACCGGAATAGGTCGAGGCATTGCAGTGCCGCACACGAAAACATCAATTGTCAAGCAGGTTGTTGGTGCATTTGGCCGCTCTGTGGAAGGCGTTGATTTTGCCGCGATCGATGGGGAAAAAGTCCACCTTTTCTTTCTTATCTTGTCTTCGGAAGCAGTCTCTGATTCACACCACAAGGCCCTTGCTGCTGTAATGCAAGTAATCAGAAAGCCAAATATCGGCAATTTTTTAAAGAATGCCAAGACAGTAAAGGAAATAGAGGAGATATTCAAAGAGGCGGAAGAGACCACCATAAACGTCTAAAGGGTGACAAAAAGCCCAACGTTCCCGCATCCGTTCGAGTACCAGTGCAATAACAGGTCTGAATCCACAACTATTCATGTCTTTTAGCTGACAGATAGGGTGTTTTGCATATAATATAGGGGTGCGGTAAAGTACTAGATAGGGTATGGAAGTTCCCCTGATAATCATCTAGGCTCATATGCTTTGCGGTTGAAAATTGACCATACAGTGGCAGAATATCTACATGCTTCGGAGTCTCCGACTCACGGCGGTGCCTATGGAGTCTCTGGGGGTTCTCCGTCACCTCCATTGGATTCTCCACGACTGGAATCGGACCTATGGGGACCCGTGCAATTAATTGAACTTGGATGTTGATTCCAATAAGATGTGCACTGTTCTGTTTGAAACTCAATTTTCTTGGAGGAATGAAATATGGGAAAAATACTCTATGTTGTAACGCATGGAACTGATGACCCAACGCGTGCCTCTATCGGGTTTAACATGGCTCGTGGTGCAAAAGAAGCTGGGCATGAGGCCGGTATCGCGCTTCTAATGGATGCAACAGTTCTGATCAAAGATCTGATTCGTGAAACGATGGTCGGCGTCGGGCTTTCTCCGCTAAAAGAACTCTTTACTACCGCAGTCCAAAACAAAGTCCCGATCTATGTCTGAGGGATGTGAGCCAAGGCTCGTGGAGTCCTGGATCAGGACCTCGAAGGGAAAAACGCCTCTTACATCGATCCTAAAAAATTCGCCAATCTTTGTCTTGAATACGACAGGGTGGTGTCAACCTAGTTTCACAAAAGTATTACAAAGCCACGCTGTCGCATATTCAAATTTTCAAGCCAAAGTGGTACAATTTATCCCTTCTGTAGAGTGGTTGTTGTGCTGACTCTGATTTCTTAGAGTGAAAGATATGGTAAAAGAAAAAGAAGTTGTGATTAGAAATAGACTGGGGATGCATGTAAGACCTGCTGCTGCCTTTGCACAGACGGCAATGAAATTTTCTTCCAGCGTGACTGTGACAAAGGATGGTATGACTGTGAATGCCAAAAGCCCTATTGAACTGCTGACTTTGGCGGCGACTATGGGATCAAAGCTGACGATAAAGGCAGATGGAGCTGATTGTGAAAAGGCGGTCAATGCACTGGCGGAAATGATTAATTCTGGTTTTGGTGAAGAATAGGGATGAAGATCTTAAAAGGTATATCTGTATCACCGGGCTATGCGATTGCACAGGTTCTTCTGCTTGAGCATGGCAACGCCACAATTACCAGAAAATATATAAAGGCTTCACAGGTGGCCAGCCATGTCGCGGCCTTTGAGGATGCGATAGAACAGGCTCGAAAGGAGTGTTCATCCCATCTAGCGAGATTATCTAAAAAAATTGACAAGACAGTCCTGAAAATAATTGAGAGCTATCAATCTATGTTTGATGATATGAGCTTTAAGAAGGACGTTACTGATGCAGTGAGAAAAAATAGATATAGCACTGAGTACGCCGTTACGTGGGTCATTCGTAAAAAAGTCAAGGCGCTTTCTTCGTGGGGGACTAATTCCTTCACAGAGAGAATTATTCAGGACTTTAGCGATCTTGAACGCACACTTCTTGGCAAGTTGCTGCGTGATTCCGCTGAAGATCTCTCTTCATTGAAGGATAATGTCATTCTTGTTGCCAGAGAACTGACCCCTGCACAGACTGCATCCTTGGACAAGGAAAAGGTCAAGGGAATACTTACCGATAAGGGCGGTAAGACCTCACATAGTGCTATAATCGCAAGCTCGCTCGGCATACCTGCAATTGTCGGCCTCGAAAACGTTACTAAAGAGGTGGCCGGGGGCGATACAGTTATTCTCGATGGTCAGGCTGGTACAGTCATAATTGATCCAGACGAGGAAACCATAAAACGGTATGGCGCGATGGAAATGACATTTTCTTCTATGGAGAAGAGACTCGTTCATGAATTAAAGGATCTTCCGTCGGTTACAAGGGATGGTGTCAAGATTACCATACTTGCCAACATCGAGTCGCCAGATGAGGTGCAAAGCGTGCTTGACTATGGCGGTGATGGTATCGGGCTCTATAGGACAGAGTTTTTGTACCTCACCAGCAAGAGGGAACCGACGGAGAAGGATCACATTGAGGCCTACAGCAAGGCAATAAAGACATTAGGAAATAGAAAAATTGTGATTCGTACTCTTGACATTGGAGCTGATAAATTTCCGGTCCCAGGAATCGATGCGCAGCCCAATCCATTGATGGGCGTTAGGGCAATAAGATTATCCATGGAACAGATGGAGCAGTTTACTACGCAGTTAAGAGCTGTGCTTAAAGTGTCAGAAATAGGAAATGTCTCTCTGATGTTTCCAATGGTTAGTTCGCTCCATGAGATAATCCGCATTCGCGAGATACTTGATTCTGTGAAAATGGATCTGGCACGAGAGAAAATGGAACCGCGCGGCAAATTAGAGGTCGGTATAATGGTTGAAGTCCCCTCCTGCGCGCTCGTTACAGATCAAATGTGCGATTACGTGGATTTTTTCAGCATTGGTACAAATGACCTGATAGCGTTTCTCATGGCTGTGGATAGAGGAAATGAAAAGGTGTCACAGCTCTACCAACCATCCCATCCCGCAGTCATTAGGCTTCTCAAACAGATTGTAGAGACCGCACTGAAACTTGGCAAGGGAGTCTCGATCTGCGGTGAAATGTCCAGTGACCCATTATTTACACAGTTGCTCATCGGAATGGGGTTGCGGATTCTGAGTGTTGTCCCCCCGGCCATTCCCGAGATTAAAAGAGTAATAAGATCGGTAACAATTCACGAGGCACAAGAGATTGCAAGAGAGGTTATGAAATTCAAGACAGCTAAAGATGTGCTAGAGTTCCTAAAAGGTCACACCCCCCTTTAAGTAGTTGTTGCAAAACTTTGCTGAATTGAATAACATATCGCCGGGGTAATATGGAATTCTTTTTGCCTTTTGCTGTCGGACTGGGCATAGGCCTTGTTATTGCAGTAATCATTGTTTTGTTTCAGAAACGAACCTCACGTGATCTGTTGCGCGAGATTGCAGTGCAAAACGAATCGCAGAGGATCCAGGAATTAGAGGCAGTCGTCAATCGAATCAAAGAGTCATTTGCTACCCTTTCTCTTGATGCGCTTTCAAGGAATACAAGCCTTTTTCTTAACATGGCAAATGAGACCCTGACAAAACAGACACAGGCAGGAGAGAAGGAACTTGAAGGCAAGAAGAAGCTCATTGACCAGACTCTTGAGACTATAAGGACGGACCTCCGTAAGGTTGAAGAGGTGGTTACAGGCCTCGAAAAGGACAGGGAGCGAAAGTTTGGTGAGCTTACAACACAACTCAAGTCCGCTGCAGAGCAGACATCAAAACTCCAGGAAACTACGCTTCAGCTTAGATCAGCACTGGCAAATTCAAAGGTAAGAGGGCAATGGGGCGAGCGCATGGCCGAGGATATTCTTAGACTCGCTGGTTTTATCGAAGGGATCAATTACCAGAAACAAAAGGGACTGGAAACCAGTATGAATCGGCCTGATTATACCTTCCTCCTGCCGCAGGAAAGAAAGGTAAACATGGATGTAAAATTTCCATTCGATAACTATCTTCGATATCTCGAGGCCCAAGAGATCACAGAAAAAACCAGATACAAGAATCAATTCCTAACAGATGTCAAAGGCAGAGTCAAAGAGGTGACGACCAGAGAATACATAAATCCAGCCGAGAACACACTCGATTATGTCATTGTCTTTATACCAAACGAGCAGGTCTATGCGTTTATCAATGAGAGTGACAACTCTATTCTTGATGAGGCCTTGAAGAATAAAGTCATATTGTGCTCGCCTCTTACTCTCTATGCGATTCTGGCTGTGATGAGACAGGCAGTCGATAACTTTAACCTGGAGCGAACAGCATCGAGGATCTTGTCGCTCCTCGGGTCGTTCAATAAGCAGTGGGAGGCGTTTGTAGGTTCCCTTGAGGAGATGGGGAAGAAGATCGATCAGGCACAGAAAGAATTTGACAAACTCAGCTCCACGCGGCGCAATCAGTTGGAAAAACCACTAAGGCAGATAGAAGAGATTCGAACACAAAAAGGAATCCCGATTGAACCCCTTCTCCCTGAACCCAAAAGTAATCCCAGTGAAACAAGGAATCAAAATGAATGATGAGAAATACCTGAAAACCGTCAGCCAATTCTGGGTAGTGCCAAGGCAATAACTTTATTCCGCCGGCCTAGTTTTTGATTTTGTCTTCCAGTTTCCATGTGCCATCTTTATTTTCACTGAGTTTGTAACCCCAGCTTTGCAATGTCTTTGCGGCGACTGAGGCTATGGTCACGCCCCTCCAGTCATTTAGCTTTTCATCATAGACGAAACACTGTGAAGTATCGCTTAGCAATCCGGAAATTTTCTTTGCATGTTCCTTTGCTCCCAATTCACCCAGCGCCCAGACCGCATTTCCTCTCACGTCATTTTCTTTATCCTTAAGAAGCTCTGCGATATCCTTTGCAAATTGTTTCGCGCCGAGCTTACACAATACTAAGATAGCGCTTCGTCTGACCTTTTCACTCTTATCCTTCAAGAGCTCTGAGATATCCTTCGTATACCACTTGGCGCCAAGTTCGCCCAATGCATAGGCAGCATTCTCTCTCACCGCATCTTCCTTGTCCTTCAGAAGCTCTGAGATCTCCTTCACGTACTGCTTGCCCCCCAATTTGCCCAATGCCGCGAGTGCGCTATGTCTGACCCAGCCATTTGTATCCTTTAGAAGCTCGGCTATATCTTTCACATATTCTTTTGCTCCCAGCTTGGTCAGTGACGATAGAGCGCCTCGTTTGACCCAACTACTTGCATCCTTTAAAAGTTCAGCGATTTCCTTTATGTGCTCCTTTGCCCCCAGTTCGCCAAGTATCCATGCGGCATTCTCTCTTATCTCGTCATTTTTATCTTTTAAAAGCGCAGCGATTTCTTTAGCCCCTAACTTGCTTAATGCCGCAAGGGCGCTTTGTTTTACCTTTTCACTTGCATCCTTGAGCAGCTCCGCGATTTCCTTTACATATTCCTTTGCCTCTAGTTCGCCTAGGATTCGGGCGGCATTGCCTCTTATTTCGTCATCTTTATCCTTTAAAAGCGCAGCGAGTTCTTTCAAATAATCCTTTGCTCCCAATTTTCCTAATGCAGTGAGAGCGCTTCGTCTGACTAGATCGTTTTTATCCTTCAGGAGTTCAGCAATCTCTTTTATGTACTCCTTTGCTCCTAACTCGCCGAGTGCCGCGATAGCATTTGCCCTCATTTCATCGTTTTTGTCCTTTAAAAATTGGGCGATCTCTCTTGCATGCTCCTTTGTTCCCAACTTGCAGAGTGCTGCAAGGGCGCTTTTCCTGATCTTTTCACTCTTGTCCTTCAAAAGCCTGACAAATTCCCACGCAAACTCTTTTGCCCCTAGTTCCACAAGTATCATGATAGCATTCACCTTTGTATCTTCATTTCTGTCTTTTAAAAGCGTTGAAATCACTTGTGCTCCCAGCTTGCCTAATGCCGCAAGGGCGCTTTTCCTGACCTTTTCATTTGTATCCTTCAAGAGCTCTGCCATTTCTCTCACATACTCCTTTGCTCCAAGTTCACCTAGTACCCAGACGGCATTCTCTCTGATTTCATCATCTTTGTCTTTCAAGAATCTAACTATTTCCTTTGCACCAAGTTTGCCAAGCGCGGATAGGGCGCTTTTTCTGACTTTTTCATTCTTATCCTTCAGGAGTTCAGCAAGATCTTTCGCAAATTCCTTGGCTCCTAGATCACCCAATGCGAGGGCAGCATTTTCTCTCATCTCGTCGTCCTTATCTTTCAAAAGCGCGGCGATTTCTTTTACATATTCCTTTGCGCCAAGCTTGCCAAGCGCAGAGAGTGCGGATCGTTTAACCCCGATGTTCTC
>SBBU01000275.1 GCA_005239585.1 Planctomycetaceae bacterium | reverse complement strand
CTCTGAAAATGACAAGTGAACTCACACCAAAGCAAATCGTAGAAGAACTCGACAAACACATCATCGGTCAGGAAGATGCTAAGAAAATTGTTGCTATAGCAGTAAGGAACCGTTATAGAAGGCTCAAACTACCACAAGAAGTCAGAGATGAGATTGCACCGAAAAATATCATGCTTATAGGGCCAACAGGTGTCGGGAAAACGGAAATAGCAAGAAGACTAGCACAACTTGTCAAGTCTCCTTTTGTCAAGGTGGAGGCAACAAAATATACAGAGACGGGATATGTAGGTCGCAATGTTGATTCAATGGTCCGAGACCTGGTTGAAGTATCAATTACGATGGTTAGGACCGAAGAGATGACAAAGGTAAAGATCAAGGCAGAAAATAACACCACAGAAAAATTGTTGGACATGCTCTATCCTACAAAAGATGGTGCAGAGGAAGGACCAGACTCGACACGCGAGAAACTTCGAGAAAAACTTGTTGCTGGGGCGCTAGAATCAAAAGAGATAGAAATACAAGTAGACGAGAAAAACATGCCGCTCCTTCAAGTCTTTACAGAAGCAGGTATCGAAGAGCTCGGGCTTGATGTCTCAAATCTCATGGGCCAACCTACCCGCAAGACCAAAAAGAAAAAGTCAATAAAGGAGGCAAGGACGATCATTTTAGGACAAGAGTCAGAAAAGCTTATGGATCGCGATAAGGTTCTTGCAGAGGCCTTGAGACGTGCACAGGAATCGGGAATTATTTTCATTGACGAAATAGATAAGATCGTTAGTCAGGGAAGATCACACGGTCCAGATGTATCACGAGAAGGGGTTCAAAGAGACCTTCTCCCGATAGTTGAAGGGACAACAGCAGTTACGAGATATGGCCCGGTAAAGACTGATCATATACTCTTCATCGCTGCAGGGGCATTTTCAAATGCCCGCCCTTCAGATCTTCTTCCAGAATTGCAGGGTCGGTTTCCTCTCCGTGCTGAACTAAAAAGTCTTTCCAAGGATGACTTTTCCAGAATCCTTCAAGAACCAAAGAACGCCTTGCTTAGTCAATATAAAGCACTGCTTGAGACTGAAAATGTAAAGATAGATTTCAAGAAAGATGCGATCGAAACCTTGGCGCAGTTCGCCTATAATATCAACATGTCAACACAGGATATCGGAGCGAGAAGACTTCATACTGTCGTTGAAAAAGTCCTAGAAGACATTTCATTCCGAGCCCCTGATATCGCCCCAGCCAAGATACCAATCGACGCCAAGTACGTAAAAGAACGACTGAGAAATATAGTAGAAGACGAGGATTTGAAGCGCTACATTTTATGATTCAATACGGAATTCTTACTCATGGAGGAGCGGGATCAAGCAAATCTGACTCTGATGGATGTCAGACAGCCTGCGAAAGGGGGCTCGCTCTCTTGAAAAACGGGGCGAGTGCTCTAGATGCCGTTGTCGAAGCAGCTCGTTCATTAGAGGATGACGGAAGATTCAATGCTGGCTCAGGTTCTGTCTTGAGACTTGATGGCAAAACTATTCAGATGGATGCGAGTCTTATGGACTCAAACGGCAAGATAGGTATCGTTGCCTGCATAGAACAAGTGCAAAATCCTATCCTGGCAGCACGAGAAGTAATAAACACACCACATATAATTTTATGCGGTCAAGGAGCCACGATCTTCGCCGAAAAAAAAGGTCTTAAGAAGGAGGTCGTTCCAAGCGCCGAGTCACGCAGGCGTTTTGCTAAACTTGAAAAACTAAATGACGGCAAATGGAGAGAAAACTGGAATTTTGAGGTGCCATTTGAGCAAATCTATGCATGCGATACAATTGGAGCTGTGGCAATCGATAGCACAGGTAACCTCGCAGTTGCAAATTCAACGGGAGGCACAAGCCTGATGCTTTACGGCCGAGTCGGCGATTCACCAATAATCGGCTGCGGATTCTTTGCAGGTACTGCCGCAGCAGTAGCTACAACAGGCACTGGCGAGGAAATCATTCGTAAAAGACTTGCAAATCAAGTTTATAACCTCATCTCATGGGGTGAAGATATTCAAAAGGCATGTGAAAAAGGGGTCTCTCTCTTCGACCAACAGATACCAGTAGGCATTATTGCAATTTCAAGAAGAGGTTTCGGGATTGCATCAAATCGCGAGATGGCCTCATGGAGTCTAACACATGGGTCTTGAGGAAACTAGTACTTCAAAGATAATAAATAAATCACCAGAGGAGGTAAGACCGCTACTCCTCAAGCTTAAACGCCTTCACCAGGTCTCTCTTATGCTCTCCGCAGAGTATGATATCCAGCAACTTTTGACTTTGATACTCACTAGCGCACGCGAGCTTACAAACTCGGACGCTGGTTCAATATTCATAAGATATGTCGACAAAAAGCTAAAACCAAATTCCACAGCTAAAGATCCACTTTATGACGTTAATACCTACCTATCACTTGATGTCATACAAAATGAGTCGATCGACTTTCCATTTCAGCGTGCCCATATCAAGATTGATTCCTCAACAATTGCCGGTTTTGTAGCCGTAAATGGAATTCTCTTAAACATAAAAGATGCCTACAATATTCCGCCAGATGCGCCTTATAAACACAGCACCGCCTTTGATGAGCGAACAGGCTACTATACAAAAAGTCTTCTTGTGGTACCCATGCAAAACGTAGATGGCGAAATAATAGGGATCCTCGAACTTATAAACAAGAGAACAGGGGAAAAAATCAGTGATTTCAAGAAAGATGTAATCGAATTCGATGAGCTGGATGAAGAGATAGCCATGTCTCTTTCATCCCAGGCTGCGATCTGCATAGAAAAAACATCGCTTCAAACACAGATAGAAGATATGTTCAGGGGGTTTGTAACAAGTCTATGCGATGTCCTTGAGACTCGAAACCGTGCCACAGGAGGTCACTGCTTAAGAATGGCAAAATACGCCGTAAAGCTCGCTGAGGCAATTAACAGGCAGAAGGAGGGTCCTTTTAAAAATATAGAATTCTCAAGAGAACAAATTATTGAGCTAGAATACGCTGGTCTCCTTCATGATATCGGAAAGATCTCGGTACCAGAATCAATCCTTGAAAAGAGAACTAAACTCTCCATAGCGCAGATGAAAGTGATCGAATATAGATTCAACACCGCCAAACAAATCCTCGGAGAAGAAAGAATCCAGAGATACTGGGCTGCTGTCAAGAAACTTAATATCCCCGATCCGGAAGGCAAGATAGATACTTCACTCCTGGATGAGATCAAAAAGACTGAATTTGTAGATATTGACGGTCAAACAAAGCCGCTGATTACTGAATATGAATATGTAAATCTTTCGGTAAGGCGCGGCAATCTGACATTAGATGAACGAAAAGAGATAGAAAAACATGCAATGGGCACCTGGGAATTATTAAAGGGGATCCCATGGCCAGACCATCTCGAAAACCTGCCGCGCATCGCTGCAATGCACCACGAACGGACTGACGGCTCCGGCTATCCATGGGGATTCAAATCAAACGACATTTTGCTCGGTGGAAAGATGCTCGCGCTCGTCGATATCTTTGAGGCGCTCACTGCACAGGACCGCTCATACAAGCCCGCCCTTTCTATAAAAGATGCCCTACGTATAATCGAGGAAGAAGTTGGCAAAGGCAAGATCGACCGCGATCTATTTGAGATCTTCAAAAAAGAAAAACTTTATGCCCTTTTCGCATCCGAAAGCGGCTATGTAAAATTTTACCAATGACTCTAAAAAATGAAAAAGCAGGGCGAGAAGTAAGTTTAAAGGAGTGTCACAGTGGATGAGCTATTAAGCCAGGAATCAAGGTCATGGCGAGAGCGGGCGAGAAAAGTAGCGGAAGAGGTGGTAAGACCGCTCGCGGCAAAATATGACAGATTACAGCAGTACCCATGGGAGATAAAAGAGGCCCTTTCGCAGGCAGGCCTTTTTAAAGTGTGGATCCCAGAGAAATATGGGGGAGCAGGAGGCGAGCGGATACAAAATCTCTGCATAGTTATTGAAGAGCTCTCAAGGGCATGTGGGGGTGTAGGAGTCCTTTTCGCAGTAAATGCGCTGGGCTCATTTCCAATTATTCTTGGCGCAACAGAAGAGCAAAAACAAAAATGGCTCCCTAGGATTGCAAATGGAGAGACACTCTTGGCCTACTGTCTATCAGAAAAAGGTTCCGGGTCTGATGCACAGTCAATGAGAACTGTGGCTAAAAAAGATGGCGATTACTTTATCATAAACGGTGAAAAGAAATGGACCACTAATGGCGGGGCCGCAACGCTTTACACTCTCTTCGCAGTGACCGACCCGACAAGTAAATCAAGACGCATCAGCTCATTTCTTGTCGAAAAGGGAACACCTGGCTTTTACATAAAGAAACAAGAAGATAAGATGGGGATCAGATGCGTGCCAGTAGTAGAGACACTTTTTCATAACTGCAGGGTGCCAAAAGAGAATTTGCTGGGTGGCCTTGAAGGTCATGGGTTTAAGAACGCACTGCAGACACTTGACCTCGCTCGTCCCGGCGTCGCTGCTCAGGCCCTTGGACTTGCTCAAGGCGCCCTAGAACTTGCGATGGTCTATGTGTCCCGGCGAAAACAGTTTGGTCAGCCAATAATGCAGTTTCAGTCAATTCAACACAGACTCGCCGAGATGGGCACAAAAATCGAGGCAGCAAGACAGCTCGTCTATGCCTCTGCGCGAGCCGCAGATAATGAGCTCCCTAACGTAGGAAGACTCTCCTCAATGGCAAAACTCTTTGCAACTGATACAGCCATGGAAGTAACAACTCATGCAGTTCAGCTCTTCGGCGGATATGGCTATGTAAAGGACTATCCGATCGAGAAATATATGCGCGATGCAAAGATCACACAGATCTACGAGGGAACAAATGAGATACAAAAACTGGTAATCTCAAGATATCTCATAAAAGAGTCTGTAAATCTCTCATACCTTGAAAAATATATTCCCACAGAAACCCAGTATGTTTATCAAGATGGCGCACAGACCGATTCTAATTTGTTCTCAGTCCCCGGAGTTAGTGACCCGGAGATAAACAAACTAATCCTGAATAAATAGATGTATAGAGTATTCCTAGGCCTTGCAATACTTGGTTCTGCAATGCTCCTCGCCTCAAACATCATCGGAGTTACATCAAAGAGAATCTCAAAAGAACTCTTTAATCTTCATTTCTTACTGGGGGTCTTCACAGCCATGTATCTCTGCCTCGTGCATATCATCTGCATGTTTCACCTTATAGGTTCAGGCAAAGACATAAAAGAGGCCGCCGAAAAGCTCCGGGAGTATCCAGATATCCTCGCAGAGCTAAAATATCTGAAGAAAAAAGTGTTTCCACTTGCTACTTTAGCTATTTTAATTGCTGTTGCCTCGGAGCTCTCTGGCGGAGGCGTGCATACAAAATCTATCCCCGACTTTATTCATCTAACACTCGGTGTCATAGCACTGCTATTCAACCTATATGTCTTTTATGTTGAATATGATGCAGTACGCCATAATTATCTAGTAATGTGCATGGTTGATATTAAGCTTGACCAGGAGAGCAGCAAGGGCCCCAGTCCGCAAGCTTAGAAAAAACATGAATTTAGTGATGTATGCCTCGAGCGAAACTGATTCTAATATGTATTATGCTACGAGGTTCATTGCCCCTGATCCATTTCTTTTTGTACAGATCGGCGAAAAAAAGATGCTGGCTGTTGGCGATCTCGAATATGGGAGAGCCAAAGAGCAGGCACAGGTAGATGAGGTTTTAAGACTAGCACCACTCGAAGAAAAACTAAAAAAATCTGGGATAAACAACATCAGAGCAGCAGATATTATCGCAGACATCTTAAGAGAACACGGGACCTCTGAAACCGAGGTGCCAGACACATTTCCAGTGCTCATCGCAGATGAACTTCGCGAGCGCGGGATTAAGGTCATCCCCAAAAAAGACAGGGTGGTATTTCCACAGCGTCAAATAAAAACAAAAGAGGAAATAGAGGCTATTAGAGATTGCGTCAAGGTCGCAGAAGAATGCTGCAAGGCATGCGCAGAAATCTTACGCTGGTCTGAAGAGAAACTAGGGCTGCTTTATTACAAGGGTGAACCACTCACATCTGAATATCTACGGAAAATCATTGATCAAGTAGCAATGTCCCGAGAATGCATTACTGTTCACACAATCGTCGCATCTGGTAATCACGGTTCAGATCCTCACAATGGAGGAACAGGTCCAATAAAAGCAGGAGAGACCCTAATACTCGATATCTTCCCTCGCTCGACCAAAACACTCTATTGGGGCGACTTTACCAGAACACTCTTAAAGGGAAAGGCAAATCCAGAGGTGAAGAAATTATATGATGATGTAGCCAGGGCGCAGGATTTTGCTTTTTCAATGATAAAGGGCGGCAGCAGCGGTAAGAAAATCCATGAGGCAGTTGTGCAATTCTTTAAAGATGAAGGTTACTACACAGGACCCAAAGATGGCAAGATTGTGGGATTCTTCCACGGTGTAGGCCACGGCCTCGGACTCGATATTCACGAGCCTCCTTCGATCTCACAAAGAGGTTCAGAGCTAAAGACAGGCACCTTGGTAACAGTGGAACCAGGGCTTTATTACTTTGGGCTAGGTTCAGTAAGACTGGAAGACGTGGTACTGGTAAAAGAAGATGGCTGTGAAAACCTAACAACATTCCCCAGATTTCTGGAGATTTGAAGGCCTTCTAATAACGTTTTAATGCAACTTTTTACCTAGGTTTTTGTCTAATACTATATAGATATTTGTAACCTTTTAGTACTTGAATAGGTCATACTATATGGAAGAAGATTCAAACATAAAGGCCCAACGAAAAGTGAGGGCCTTTACACAGGAGCGATTTAAAGAAATGGTAGCTCAATACGAAAAACCACTGACAACATTTGTGTTTAGAATGACAAAAAGCCTCCATGATGCCCAAGATCTGGTTCAGACAACATTTATCAAGGCGCTAAAAGCATTGCATGGGGGTGATACACCGCAGAATCTAAGGGCCTGGCTTTATAAGATTGCCTATACAACGACACTCAAGCACTTCAAGCGACGCGAGATAGAAAATCGCTCCTATACAGTCGTTATAGAAAAACAAGAAAGAGCCATAGAGACCACTGAACGGATAACACACATGAGAAAACAAGTACTCGAAGAAATTACAAAGCTACCTGATACTTTTAGAAAGGTAGCTCTCTTGCGCTTCTGCCAACATTTAAAGATTGAGGAAATCGCTGAGATTATGGATATACCGCTCGGGACCGCTAAAGTTTATGTCTCCCGAGCGGTAAAAGAACTTCGTAAAAGATTACAACCTCTTTTCGAGAGAGGAGATCTTTCGATTTGATACCCTTTCTGAGGTAAGATTATGAATCGCATAGACTGCGAACACTGCAAGGATAGACTCGAAGATTACCACTTTAATCTTTTAAGCCATGAAGAACGTCAGGTAATCCATCATCATCTTGACAAATGTAAACTCTGCAGAGATCAACAAGATGAACTCCTTAGCCTGCTACGTGTTATGGAATCCATCCCGGAATCTGCACCAGAATCAGCAAGTGTTACACATAACCATGCTGACCAGATATGGGAGAAAGTTCAAAGAGAAAGACGTTCTATCTGGCTCTCCCCTATTCGTTACGCGGCTGCAGCTATTCTTATCCTGACTGCTGGCATATTAATAATCCATCACACTGGTTCTAATCCAGCGACATCAGAACCACAGTCCATAGAAGTAGCAATTCCTGCCGGAATTATAAAGGTACCTGCTGAGAGCATATTACGAAGGCTAAATGAAGAGACTTTTGAGCTTCAAAAAGGATCGATGCATGTAAATTTATCAAAGCCTACATCGATAAAATTTACGACCCCAATTGCAATTGTCGAGATCCTTGAACCGGGCAATGATGGCACTATTGAATTCCAAATACAGCTAGAAGATTCGCCAGAAACAAGCTGTCTGAGAAAGATTACAACGGTGTCAATCGCAGCTGGCACTCTTCAAGTCATGACAGCATTTGGGCAGGTCACCGCCTCTCCTGGTGAGATCGTTCATGCGGAACAGGATCAGGAACCTACAAAGAACAGATATCAGGTTAACAAGGAGATAACAAATCATCCCAAATCATCTAAGGTCGATTCAGGACCTGAGATAAGCAAACTCTTGCAACCAACAAAAAAGACCAAAATAGAAGATCAACTGTATAAATCAAAAAGCGATATACTTGGAAAAGGTTTGAAATTTACGGAGCAGGAAAACCCCAAGCAATTTGATAAGAAAATCAAACATGAACTAGTCAATGAGCAGATCAATAGAATGACCAAATTTTCAGGTCATAAAGACAAATCAAAAGATGAATTAGAAAGAGAGGCCCGAAATTATATCGATAAAAAAGTCGAACAGCTAGAGTTTACAGATGTAACAAGGCTCGATAACCTGAAAGATCATATAACTGGCTGCCGTATCATCCTTGTCCACGGGAAATATATCATGACCTCGACAAGCGGCAAGTCAAGTCCTGGTCAAGCACTTCACGTCTTCATTGTTGATGACAAGACGAAAGACCTCAAACAGTGGGACAAATGGGAACAGATCGAGCCATTTATAATCAAGCCTGCGAGTGAAAATGAGCTGAAAGAGCTTGCACGTCATCTAATAGCACTTAAAGTGCTTTTTGGCGGGTCCCAATATAACTTTATAGGCTTCAAAAGTATCTCTAAAGAAAATTTGATAGTGAAAATGGATGGAGACAGATTCCACTTTGAGGTTAGAGAGCACGACGTTCATGTTGAACTTGTCCTGGACAGGAAAGGAAACATAACCAGCTTTAAAAGATTGAGCCTAGGCTATCTTAAACTCAAAGGAAAGCTAGCTGCGCTCCCGACAGCAACAAACCCGTACTGGCACTTCATTTCAGAGGATCTCGGCTCATATGACCTTGTACTCAAAAATGACAGCATAGAAAAAGCAATGTCAGGAATGAAAGTAGGTGATTTCGCTGAAATTGAAGCCCTAGTTAGCATGACAGGGATAAAGTTCGGCACGTCTCAAGAATACAAAGTTTCAGCTTTTAGAGGAAAGCCCATAGAATTAATCTCTATTAACCAAATAAAGAAACTCAAAAATTAAACCCTTAGGGCCCTTTGCTCTTTCCTTCCCTTCCATCCCACCTCTCTGAGTTCAGCAACATATTAGACAGGTATATGGGGTTGAAATCATGAGATTGTTCTCTATTCTCAAGGGGATGAAAGGAATAAAGAAACTATGG
>SBBU01000155.1 GCA_005239585.1 Planctomycetaceae bacterium | reverse complement strand
TAAAAAAGGCAGCTTAGAGATGGCGCTACAAAACTTTCTCCTGCATATTTTTAATCTTAGACCACTCTATCTCCGCTTAAAAACTGCTGACACGTGAGGCGTTGAAAACGGATATATCATCCATATAATTCGCCTCTAGTGAAGGATAACCGTTTGAAATCCGCCCTAGTGATATCACTTATTCTAATTGCTGGTACATTGTTTATGCGTCTGAGTCCGTGGAGGCTTTTCTTCCCCACAAGTCATGATTTCGCATCGCTGCGAGAGATAGTTGACAACTACTCATATGATTTGGCAATGAGAATGATGGTTAAGAAGCCCAAAGTGACAGATGACATTGTCATTATATACGTTACTCAGGACTGCCTAGATTATTATAGAAAAAACTTTGACACCGGCTGGCCTTGGCCAAGGTTAAGGGTAATAGATATCATCGAATTTTGTGAAACCGGAGGCGCCAAAGCCATCTTTTTTGATTTTATGTTTACAGACCCATCCCCTTGGAACGGTGGTATCCAGGACGATAGTACGTTTGCCAAGGCGTTAAATCCGGAAAAGAGTGAGCTAGCGAAGCGTTTAAGGGAAAAAAATATAGGTATCTTCTTCCCGGGCGAGTTTGAAGACGCTAAAAGAACGATTGATCCTCCCTCACAGGAAGAGATGAGTAGATTTTTTTCAATAGATGCTTCTTTTGACAGGGCATCAACAAAACCCAAAAAGACAGCTTGGTTGAAAATTCATAGGTTTGGAAAGGTAATTCCCTCGCTTGTTGATATAAGATCAGAGAGAGGGCTTGATGGCATCTTTAGGGGCTATACTCTATTCTCGGAATATAACGACTCAGAAAACAGCAGTAAGTTTTATCCATCTCCTGCGATGGCTATTATTTTACACCTTGAAGGAACAAATGGTATTCGCGTGGAAAACGGGATCCTTACTGCGGGAAAGAAAAAAATACCGGTGGATGAAAAATGCGCTATAAATCTCAAATATTATGGGAAGTTTGGCACTTACAAACAGCTTACAGCGGCGAGTGTTATACAGGCAATAGGCGCTGTCAGGGAGAAGAAAAAACCTGAAATAGACCCTTCGGTAGTTAAAGACAAGATCGTGCTGGTGGGTGTAAATTTTCCGGGGGTGGGAGATCTTAAACTCACACCGGTTGATAGTAATTTTCCAGGAGTTGAAATACACGCTACAGCGCTGGCAAATATATTGGCAGATGATTATATAATACGGCTTTCTGATGAGCCGGTACTTGCCTTTTCCATTTTTTATCTCCTTGTCTGCCCATTTGTCTTCAGGCTTGTTAAACCGAGACTCGTTAAATATACATTTTATGGAATAGTTGGCTTTCACGCGGTTATTACTGTAATTTGCTTTCAAAACAATTTTTGGGATTGGTTTGCACCACAGTTCTTTGCTATATTAACAAGCTACGTATCCTCGATCGCAGCCTTCTACATATATGAAGGCCGCCAAAAAGCACTATATAGAAAGACTTTCCAGTCCTATGTTTCTCCTGCCGTTGTTAATAAGATCATGAGCAGATTAGATGAACGCAAGAAAATATTAACTGTGGACGGTGAGCGAAAAGAGCTTACCGTTATGTTCCTTGATTTTGTGAGCTTTACTGAGGCAGCTGAAAAGATGAGGGCTGAGGATGTAGTGGCAACGTTGAGAGAATATTTTAGGACAATTGGGAATGAAATTTTCAAGACAGAGGGGACAATCGACAAGTATATCGGCGATTCAGTAATGGCGTTCTGGGGGGATCCAATTGAACAACAAGATCATGCTTTAAGGGCGTGCAAGACTGCTGTGGGGATTAAAAAGGCACTAGGGAGTCTAACTACACCAACTGGAGTTAAGATGAAGTCGTGTATAGGAATTAATTCTGGTCAGATGGTCGTTGGCGATACGGGTTACGAGACGATGCGTAACTATAGTGTCATAGGTGATGAGGTAAATCTCGCATCAAGAATAGAAGGTGCCAATAGATATTTTGGTACGCGGGTACTGATTACGGAGACAACTTTTGAGATGTCAAAGGAAGCTATTGTCTGCAGGGAGATTGGGCTGGTTACGGTAAAAGGTAAAGTAAAACCTATCAGGATTTATGAGCTTTTTGACCTAAAAAACGAGATAGCGCCAGAAGAGAAGGAGTTTGTCGATAAATACACCCAAGGGCTTCAGCTGTTCAGGTCACAACAATATCAACTTGCGCTGGAAGCGTTTTCGTCGCTTGCCGAGAAAAATCCTGACGACACAACAACCCTCCTTTACAAGGACCTCTGTGCTAATCCTCCAAAGGATGGCCCCACTCATGAGGGGGAGCATGTGCACCAGCTCTTTAAAAAGTGGTAATCTGATGTTCTGGGGCGACTTGGAAAAAGCAAGGCTGACCATTGGCGGGCTTAATACGGGTGTCTTTGAGCAGACAAAAATGATTCCATGCTAAGGGTAACCCCTTGACGCAAGCTTCGCCAGTCAAAGGCAAATCCTTTGAATTCAACCGTTAATTTGTAAAATATAGGGAATGGTTTGCTTTCAGTGCGGCACAGATTTGGATGAAGATGCCAAGTTCTGTCCCAGTTGCGGGACACCTTTGGATGCTGAGCTGACAGTCCCTACGGCGCCGCTAAGCCTCGCGGAAAAGCCCTCCAAGGCCAGCAAATCATCAGAGGTCATGGAGCAGGACGTATGGACTTGTAAATACTCCCCGCTCAACCTCCTTGATTCGTTCGTGGTCATAGCTGCTATCGTAGTGGCATTACTTATCCTGCACGCCAATCTCGTATCGTGCTTTGTTAATGGCACACCAATCAACCTCGACCTTACAAAGTTCCTTGGTTTTAGAAAGAAGGAGGATTGGCTGGACACTGTGGTTACAGGCCTTAACTATATATTCTATGGAGCCGCCATTATTTTGGGCATCATCTACCTGTTGAAGAGTCTGGGCAAACTCCTAGGGCGTAAATATCACATCTCGACTGAAAGGGTCCTCATTCGTAGGGGACTAATTGTACCCCATTTGTACGAAATGGAAATGCAGCGCATAGATGACATTATAGTGAAGCAAGGTTTCATAGGACGTTTCTTGGTAGACACAGGAGATGTCTTGATAGTTTCAAATGACTCGCCTGTAGCCCATCCAGTACTTGAGGGTATTAGGCACCCTGTCTATGTTAAAGAGCTCGTTCGGGTCGAGATGAAAAAGACTCGAAGGCGCTAACTTTCGGTTGACATGTCCATAGCTCACCTGTATATTTTCCTGCTCTATGGATAAATACGATTACAAAGGGGCTATTCATGTTCACTCTACCTATTCAGACGGAAAAGGCTCGGTCGAAGAAATTATGCAGGCAGCTAATGATGTAGGTCTTGATTTTGTGATACTCACAGACCATGAAACGCTCAAGCCTCGCGACGATGGGCATGAAAAGTGGCACGGAAACTCGATGTTGATCGTCGGCGCTGAAATAACTCCGCCCGATAATCACTATATCACGTTTGGCGAGGATTACGTAGGAGATATTTCAGAGCTTAGAAAACTTCCGTCGCAAGGTTACATAGATGCCCTTCGCGAACGAAATTGGCTTGGGTTTATTGCTCACCCATATTTCGTTGGCGCTAAAAAATTTGGGGTTGGTACTTATAAATGGCTTGATTGGTCTGTTGATAATTTTACAGGCATTGGGATCTGGAATCTGCTAGATGACTGGACGAGCCAGCTCAACCGAGATAAGCTTACAGACGATCTCTATCACAATTTTCCAAAATGGTTATCCGGCCCTCACACCGATACCGTCAAACGCTTCGATGGATATTCTCTAAAGCGCAAAGTGGTAATGATTGGCGAAGTAGACAACCACAACTCCACAGTGAAATACGAGGGTAAAGAATTCAAGGTTTTTCCATATGAGGTTGCGTTTCGTTCGATTACAAATCACGTCCTCCTAGATGAACCACTGGCTAAGGATTTTAATACCGCGAAAAAGCAGGTGCTCGATGCGATAAGGGCGGGCCATCTGTATGTGTCGTTTGACTTTTACCATGACCCTTCTGAATTTTCATTCGAGATCGAGTCTCGAGAGACCGGGGGCATGGGTGATGAAATAGAATATTCTGAAAATTGTGAGGTAATCGCATCGCTCCCGCAGGAAGCGCATGTCAGCTTGATAAAAAACGGATTGGTAGTGGATGAGAAGGATGGTTATGAACTCATGGCGAAAATTGATTCCCCGGGCGTGTATAGAATAAAGGCTGATAAGGAAGGACTAGTTTGGATAATGTCTAATCCAATTTATGTCAAATAAATTAAAGGAGATAAACATGAGAACAATAATAGCACTGTCAGTGGTTCTGCTGGGTAAGACAGCTTTTGCCCAGTCAGATGAAGAATACAAAGATTTTACCAAGAAATTTCAAAAGGTTTTCAGGGTTACAGAGGAAGAGGCTAAAAAGTTTACCGATAGACTGAAAGAGGCAAGGAAGGGGTATGAGGAATCAGTTAACAAGCTTTCAGATATTTTAAATGATGAAACGCTGGTCAAGCGTGTAAAACCGATGCTTCCATATATTACAGAGCAGTCAATCGATTTTTTTATAAACGATATAGAAGCGGACAAGAAAGAGAAGCTCCTTGAGCTTGCTAAAAATACAAAGGAAAAGTTGACAGGATGGGAGGAGAAACTGAAAGGCTTGATAGACGAGGAAAAAGCCAAGAAGATTACGTTTCAACTAAAAAACTATATAACTCAGGAGAAACTTCCGGTTCCCATGAGTTACGGGCCTAAAACAGATGAGGAGAGAACAGAGGATATCATCGATGAAATGGGGATTGAGGACAAGGAAAAAAAGGTCAAATGCACTGACATAGTTAAGAAGATATTCAAGCTTCAGGCTGAAAAAAGAGATCTAAGCAGAGACCTTATGGCTATTGCAAGAAAGCAAGATGTTACCGATGAAGAGGTAAACAAGGCCAAGGAGTTGATAAAATCCGTTAAAGCGAGAGGCTCTGAGATAGAAAAAGCAGAAGATGAACTGCTTGGCTTAGTTTCGGCCAAGCAGTATCTGGCATATCTGAAGGGAAATGTCGCGACAACTTGGCCTATAAACCCTGGACCAAAATAATTTCGAGCCGGATCATAAGCACAGGCGGATACTCGTAAGAATTACAACAATGGCGGTCGGTATTGAGAATATCAGCACCTATTGTTAAAGTTCGAGCATAAGCCAGATTGCACTTGAGCCACTCTGCTGTTACTTTATAACGGAATGGATGAACGCCGACTTGTCTCTTGTCTCATTTCTGGTGATAAAGGAGCTTGGAATAAGTTTGTCAACAAGTATGGCGACACGGTATACAAAGTCGCTCTCTCTGTCACAAATAATCCATCAGACGCAGACGATCTCGTTCAGGATCTTTTCCTAGGCCTCTATAAAAACAACTGCCAGAGACTTGCCGGCTTTCAAGGAAGGTCTTCGCTAAAGACATGGTTGAGAACTGTCTGCACTCGTTTGGCACTAGATTTTATAGAGAGCAAGGGACGCTATAAAAGACTCAAAGAGAGGCTTGCTGAGCATGAATATTCGAAGATGGTTGGAAAAAATCCACATGACCCAGAACTTGGTGAAAGGATAAGGCTTGCACTCAGAAAACTAAATGAGAGAGACCGTACACTGCTCATCCTTTTTTACTTTGAGGAATTAAGTTACAAAGAAATATCAGATGTAATGTCTATGCCGGTAAACTCAGTTTCGCCCCTATTAATCCGCGCTAAAGAGCATCTTCAGAAATTGCTTGATGCTACTAAATTTTGATCTTAACCTTAGCTGTTTCACCCGCTTTTATGGGTAGTATAACAAATCTCCGTTCATGGGCACTTGGTTCTGATTTTAGATCTACAAGTTCCAAGTCGCCCTCTATTGCGATTTCTATCGGCCTATCTACCCCAAGTTTTTCATGGATGAAAAGTTCGGATCCATTCCAGGAAGCTAAACATCCATTGATGCCAAATATTCTTTTCTGCGAGGCGTCTACATAGACATCGCCATAGCGCTCTCTTACCCATGCAGCGGCAGCCAGATAGAGTCCCTCTGCCCAGTCAAACCCCGGACGACCGCTTGGCATGTCACCGCCCACATGACCATAATTTTCTGCCGAATACCCAAGGGGATAGTAGAGCGAACAGCCTTTTGTCTTATCCTCCTCTTTGAATGCACGAGGGTCAGGTTCAGAAAGCAGTAGTTGGTGTCTTTCCTTCCAAAAGATTGCACCGTTGTATGTAAGCGGCGACACTTCTTTGTTTTCAGGTGCAACCATTAGCGTGAAGGAGCCCCTAAGCGCTGCAATGCCTCGTTCAAAATATTCGGGGTCCTTTGTTCTTTCATAGGCGTCCATTAGAACCATCGCGCAGAGCGCATGACGCGAGTCGCTCCACTCTGCATCTGTGTTCTGCACACCAAATCCGCCAAAGGTATGGAATCGCAAGAACGGCGCCCTCCAAACCTGCTGATTGAGACACAAAGTGTCCAATGCAATCTGTCCGCTCTTTACCTTGCCTAATCTGAGAAGCAACTCTGCTGTCCATAGCATAGAGAGGGTATTCTGTGGCGGAACTGTCGTGTAGTTGTCTTTATAATCCAGTGGTTTGGTTGAACAGGAGAGAAAGGTCTCGAAATCAAAGTACTTTCCCGTCGGAATGACGTCACGTTCCAAAAAATCTGCTACTTGCATTGCGACTTTTTTGTAGGAAAAGTCTCTGGTCAGTTCGAAAAACTCTAGTAGAAAAAGACCTGAAATTGCTGACTGGGCGCTCTCTTTAAGCGCTTCATGTGCATTTTGTTCTGGAATCGAAATGTAGGATGGTATTGCGCCAGATGAGACCTGGAGTTTCACCAATCGATCTGCATATTTTTTACAGAAATCAATAATCCGGTCATCGGGTTCAAGGTTTTTGTGAAATCTGAGGAGCCATAGTGCAGTAGTTGAGCAATCGGCAGTAAGGGCATGTTCTTTTTGCTTTTCTGCGAGTATTCGCTTGATGTGTCCGTTCCATTCCCATTTTTTTTGAACGGTGTTGTATCTGTGGGGAAAGATTCCATTTGTCATTGGCGCGGAGAGGGCAAGGTTTTTGATCTTGATCGCTCTTTCAACCCAGTCTTTCTTGTCTAAAAGTTTGCCATAGTAGTAAAGTCCGTAGGCTGATCGTACGTTGCAGTGCCACGCCTCAAACCCAACTGAGGTAGGGTTTGGAACAAACCCTAGCGCAAACTGCATTACCCCTCCTGATTTTTCATCCACATCCTTCCATTCTCGCTCAAAAACAGAGGGATATGAATATTCAGCGTAACGTTGGAGGGGAACAACTTGGGGTTTCACGTCCTCCATGTACTTTTTGCCGAACATTTTCCACATAAATCGCGCGGTATCTGAGACATTGCCGTTGTGAAAGAGGATGTAGTACGAATATGAAACAGTCTTGTTGAGTTTTAATCTTGATTCTGGATTATGGCAGTAATATGTGTGATCAAAGAGTTCAAATTTTCCTCCCTTGCTATTTCCGCTTGTCCAATCGAGGTATCCAAATCGAACGGCTCTGTCATTAACATTGATATCTAACGCCATTTTGAACGGCATAGGATGTGGAAATTCGTTTAGGTCTGGGATAATTGATGCACGCTCAAAGATGATGGCAGGTGAGCGAAAGCAGTGATGGCCAATCACATGGCTCAAATGGGGCCTAAGATTTGGGACCCATAGTGGATTTGTATTTCCCTCAAGAATGTGTAGTTGAGTTAGAATTCCTTCTATTTCTTCCTCTGACTTTGGCTTGGCAGTTACAGT
This sequence comes from Planctomycetaceae bacterium, assembly GCA_005239585.1. Next base: position 4,547 of record SBBU01000155.1, on the reverse strand, counting down.
GACATGAAGCCAGGGTGAATTAACCATTCCCTTGATACGCTCGTGAAACGATGCGTTCTTGGTTTCACCGTGAGTTTCAAGAGAGAATGTCTCCCCTGAGCTATAGCTATCGATGCCGAAATGCCATTTGGAAATTGGTTTGCCCAACCAGATAGAGGGGCTCTCTACGGTTTTTTCATTGAGAACAAACTTTTCGTCGGTTGATGCGAAAAGGATTTCGTTCTTACTCTTATATATACGATAACAATGACTGTCGAAGGCCAGTACTGCTCCTGCTCCGAATCTGGTCTGCGGCGTTGAACATGCACTTAATGAAATCAATATTACCAGTCGTGCTGCTGATTTCACATGATTTGCCCCAGTATTCATTTCTCAAACTATATCAGTGTAACTTTTCGTAATCAATCTTGTATAAGAAAGCATGGTTAATTTAAAAGGAGGCTTTCAATGGAACACATGAGGATGGCAGAGGAGAGGAGAAGAACGAAATGATTGGGAAAACATCCTTGAGGGCTATTCCCCTAGAGTATGTTATAGGAGAGACTCTTGAGCAGTGGATCTCTTCGTAGCGGTTAAAACTTGATGATTGCAGGCCGTCTCGGTTCATGTTATCATTAGCCTTGTGAGGCCAAAGAGATTACCGTGGGTCTTTGTTGTTATGGTACTACTTGTGCAGGCAGTGATACTTTATATTGCTTTCAAGCCCGGCGACTCGACCATGGAGGATGACAAAGCCCCGATCGATAAAAGGGTTGAAAAACATCTAAGAAAGCAGGGCGAGATAAAAAAGAGTACCAATACAGGGAACGGCGTAACGGATAACAAATCTATCTTACAGGCAGATCATTTCGTGGAACAACTGCGCAAGGCTATGGAGCTTCAGCTGGGAAAGGAGCGAATCGGTGCACTGGCCGAATTGTTGAGAAAAGCAGGCGAGATGAAAGATCAAAAACTTTTAGAGATGCTTCTCCCTCTCCTTGTAGCTTCTGGGAATCCTGAAGATGTTTGGCTGAGTCTGGAGGGGCTCTATCTTGCTTTGGACAGTTCAATGCTTGCGCCTTTAGACAGGACGATGCAGGCGATGCACACACCGCAATACCACACGTTTCTTGAAGGAAATATAGCTTCCTCGAAGACCACTGAAGTACAACAGGTTCATATGGTACATCAGATTCAGCGCATGGCCGCAGAGAATTCTTATGTTAGGCCACGCCTCTTATCATCTCTTGGATATACTGCTCTTATCAGTCCTAATAAGCAAGTAAGAGCTGAGACACTAAACGCGCTTGAAAAGGTCGGTGATAGTTCAATTGTGCATGCCCTCAAGGAGCAAAAGGCAAAAGAGACAGACGAGGGGCTGAAACAGCGCATTGATCAGGTCATAGCGCAAATCAGCAATCGACATTAAGAGCAACTGTATTCGGCTAATCTCTAACTACACCAAGATTCATGGGCATCATAACAAGCGCTGGGATAATCAGCATATCTCCGCATGGAGCGATTAGGGCCAAGGGAATAACGCTTGTTATGATCCCTCTTCCCGACGAAAATCCTCCGTAAGAATGCAGTAGATACTCTGGCTGGCTGATATTGAAATCTTTTTTGGATTTATCCCACCAATTCTTGATTACAGAGATCTGTGTAGCACGCTTTTCTTTGGACAAAAAGGCATTAAACTGTATCGATTTGGTTAGTTTCTCCAATAGGTAAACCGCTTCAAACCTAACTTTTTCATCCTTGTGAGAAAGCATTTCGATCAACAGGTCTATGTATTCTTTATCAGACGTGCGCTCAATTGCGCAAAAGGCGGCCTGTCGTAGTCTTTCGTCTTCCCCCTTTAGCGCCTTGGTTATCAGTTCTTTTGCCTCTCTGTTTTCACTGGCCCATCCTAGCGCAACAAAAACAAGAAACTTTGCGTCTTGATCAGTAATTTGTTTGTATGAATCGAGCAGCTTATCCACTGCGGCAGTAGAGTTAAACGCTGTCAACAAGCAGGCTGCGTTACGCTGGTAATCGACAGAGGACTCGGCTAATTTTTCCGCCAATCTCTTTATACCGAAAGAAGTTTGTAGGATTTCCAAGTCGTTAGAGGTGATTCCAACACCACTATACCAGCTACTATATAGTACAGGTTCTTCTCTAAAATTGGCCGATATCTTGCCTCCATGATTTTCATCCACCATCAATTTTTTCCAAAGCTCATTAAACTTTGAAATACCCGCATCAGGAATCTCATCCCAGGCGCGCCAGTGGAGGAGGATCGCTCCTGCCCTGGACTTGGCCTCTTCGCTCCCCCCTTTATAGACTGATTTTACATGCTCAAGGGCAAATTTAGGACCCACTAGCTTGAGCTTTTCAGTTGCCTCCTCACGTTTTTCGGGCTCTTCGTCATCCAGATCTTTGACAAGTTTGGAGATAAACTTATTTCTATCTTCATCCTTTTCAGGAAGCTTGATAGCTGGGCCTGTTTCTTGTCTGGGTGGTGGATTTGGAAACATACTCGAATAGTATGGCGCCCACATCATATAAGGTATTGAAATACCCATAAAGATTACTGGTGAAATTACGTTTATGAGCCCACTTCCATACGATTTGAACACGACTCCGTTATCGGTATCAATTGAAATCATTACATCGCGGATGTCTTTAGAAGCATCATCAAACGAGAGATTTTTGAGAAAATCAGGGAGTTTTGCACCAGAGAGCTTGATCATATTCAGGGCGGCATTTACAAGTAAAACTACATTTGTAGTCTGAATAACCCTGATGCTGGAACATTTTTCTGTCCCTAGCTTGTTAAGAATTTCCCTAACAGCTTCGTCCTTTGAAATCGGTCCCTTTCCTCCCCCCTTTAGTAGCTTTATCATGTTACGGGTTGGACTTTCCCCTATGCTAAAAAACACATGATTTCCTTCAACAGCATAACAGAAAGTTGCCTTTGATAGACCGTCTTGAATACTATAGGCAGGTACTCCTTCGATATCTTTTTTCTTGGCGGCTAGCTCGATCTTTTTATACCAATCTATTCCTCTCAGCTTTTTCCATGTTGTTTCAAGTTTTTTTGCATCACTGACTCTTAACGCAAAACCAATATCCACTGGGAAACCTCCATGCATTCCACCGCCTAACATAGACATTATGTTCAGGTCCTGTATGAATATTGCAAGTTCGAAACTCCCGAGAGTTTCCACTAATTTTTTTATCGAGATACCTATTGCCTTTTCAGCCTGTTCAAGCGATTTTTCAAATTGTTCGGATGTGATATTAAATGCCTTGTTATTTTCCGTGATCAGATTCTTTATATCCTGCCACATCTTTTGGGAATCGTTCACTTCCAGAACAGATGTTAAAAAACTATCTGAGGGGATGACCTCAAGAATCTCCTTCTCAGAGGGGTTTTGCCGCATTATATCGTATGCTGGGCAGCCCTTTTCAACTAGAACTCTTCCCTCACAAGATACTTTTCCGTTTTTATCAACGGAAATACATGAAGTGATACCAGTGATTTTGCTTATGCCTAATGCGGCGTCACGACGGTCAAAGTTGAGCCGCCCTGTGCGACCTTCAGCAGACGTCGAGTCGCTTATAAACTTTCTAGCGTTAAAGAAGAAACTCAAGCCAAAACCGTTATACTTTAAAGCTGTAGCTGAAATATCCTTAAATAAATTGTTGTTGACAAGTGAATCGTTGCTTGTCTTTCCTTCTTTTCTGTCGATTGCTGTTTTGACAATATCGATATGGGTTGCGAGGATAACAAGTTTTTTATCAAGAGCGGAAATATAGAGATTATTCAGCCCTGGAGTGTGCTTACCTATGTTCCACTCTATGATCTTTGTATTGCGATATTCCGTCGTTTTAAACTCGGCGCCTGCAAGCACCTTGAATAATTCGATTATAGTTAGGCTGTCATCTGTATCTAGCACAGAGGCAGCTCGAAAATGATCATGCATAGTATTTGGGTCGTAAATTGCAATGTATAGAGACTGCATCTCACATATAGCTTTTCTTATTGTTTTGCTGAGTTTCTCAGGGAGTCCATCCAGCAGTCCTTTTAGTGCACCAACGATATCTTGAGCAAAGGCCGTCGATTTTTCCTTGCCCATAAACTGGGCAAGCCAAGGTTGTAATTTGTTCAAGCCATCTTTTACGTCTCTGAGCTCTACGTATATAAGCGGATCATTTGGCAAGAGCTTGGCAATCTCATTGGTCGGGTAAGGTTTTGTTTCCTGATAGAGATTTGCCGAGGTAAAAGCAATACAGAAAAGAACTGCAACGAGAAATCTCTTGTTTTGCATGATGACCTCCAAAAGTATGCGATAGATTATAAACTTTGCTTTTTCCAGATCAACCAAGCCAACATATATATGTATACAGTTTAAAGTGCGGTTTTGTTACAAGTGTTGATTCTATTTCTTTATCTTTAGAATCTTTGCTTCAAAACCTTCAAGATTTACTGCAACGTCGCCGAATGCCGCACCCCTCTGGGGTGCGGATGAAGGCGCCCCGTGGTATTATCATATGAGTGGAATATCGAAGGACCAGCCATG
>SBBU01000048.1 GCA_005239585.1 Planctomycetaceae bacterium | reverse complement strand
CCTCGGCAAAGATCGTCCAAAGAAAGAAAGGTAATCCCCTCTCGTGCTATTTACTTAACCACTTGCTTAGGATTTGTCAAAAAAGTGTTGACACGTGAGAAATGTTCTACAGACTCATTAGTCAAAGAGATGGCATTTTAGTGCGTCAAATGTACAATATTTGGTGTGTTTGCAGGAGAAATTATTTGTGAACAGCAAACATTTTCCTGTGTTTTTTCGTCATAAAAGTAAGTAAAACGTTTGAGGGAGTAGTATATGCAAAAACAGTCTCTTTACACTAACCTCTATAAAAAGAGTGTTTATTGCGTTTTGTTACTCCTAGTTTGTCTATTCATATACTCTGATATCGACGTGGGAGTCCCTCCCGGTGCAGGATACGAATGGGTCTTCCAGATGCCCAGAGTTATACCAAGCTCATATAGAACAGAGGTCAAGAGAGGCGATGGGCACGGTGGTGGAGGTACTACAGGTGTAGCTCAGGGATTAGTTTTGGACATATTTAGCTATGCAAAGATAATTACAGTCGATATCACCAATCATCTTCAGTGGCTTAAGAAGAAGCAAAGTGAACTTTACACACCTCAGAATCCTAATGAGATTTATACAAACAGCCATGGAGAGAAGAATCTTGACAAGTATCCACCAAAGGTCCCAAAGGATGTGATGTGGCTTGCACTTGCCGGATTCCTCCGCAACTTGCTCCATCCTGCAAATGCTACAGTGGCCGATTCAACAGCTTATCTCGTGTTCTTGGGTGACGTTAGTAGAGAGGCTGCAGAATGGGCACAGAGTGAACCAAAGTTGAGGGATCTTGTAAATGCTGTGAACAGGCTAATTCCTGAGGCAGAAAACGTAGGCCCTCAGCTTAAAACAGGTAAAAATCTCTATGAAACAATGATGCTTCGTCTCACTTGGGAGGACCTCGCTACCGCTTACCCATTCTCTTTTGAACAGAAATTCGCATCAAGACTGGAATTGATTGGTGATGATGCTGTACCTTTTGTAATCGAGGCGACCAAGTCAACGCATCTTTTCTTAAAGCGAAATGCCACACTGCAATTAAGCAAATATGAATATGATACAAAGGCATTAAGTATGTTGCGTGAACTCTTTACAAACTCAAAGGATCATGTAGTGAGGTATAGGGCATTAGATGGACTTATAAGGGCCCAAGACAAGGCAAGTGTTAGTAATATAATAAAGTTGCTTGAGACTGAAGAAAACCTTCTCAAGCCATATTTAATTTACTCGCTTGGAATGATAGGCGATACAGCCGCGGTTGAACCTATATGTAAGATCCTCGAGAAAAACATGAATAGCTATGATATTCTGGTTGCATGTGTTCAAGCGCTCGGACGACTAAAGTTCAAACCTGAGAAAGGTACAAATATGCAGGAAGATCAAAGAGTAATAGCTCTGCTCAAAGAGGCAGAGAAAAAGGCTGAGAGCTATAAAGATCCAGAACCGGGGATGAGGCCAGATAGACCAGATGCGCCCGGCGTATTCAAGGAGACTATAAAAGAGTCAGTTTGGCTTGCCCTTGCAGCAATGGGGGAAAAGGAGTATCTGAAGAAATTCGAAGATTTTATCAAGAAAAAGCTGGAAGATGCGAAAAATGCTGGTGCAGGCACAAAGCAAATTGAGGAAAAGATAAAAGCGCTGACAGAGGAATTAAGTAAGCTACAACCAAATGATCCGCGTTATAGACAGCTAACTAGGGAAATAAGCGGTCTAAGAGCACAATTGATGAAACCAGGGAAAGGACCGACTGGGATGGAATTTTGTCAGCTAAAGACAGTTTACTTTATGATAGACATGCTATCTGATCTAAACGAATACGATATCATCAAGGGTCTTATAAAAGTTGCTGAAGAATCTGTTGCTTGCTATGCCCTTCAGCGCTATGGAAACAAGAAGGATGGCAAGGGTATACAGGCCTACGTAAAGGATAAAGAGTTCATAAGATCATTGATCGCTATGGAGGGTGACAGATCACAAGTAACCTCTACTGCCTTGGGTATATATTTTGATGTGGATTTGACAGAGGCGCAAAAGGTGGCGCAGGAAATTCTCAATGGGTACCCAGGCAATGTTCCAACCCAGCAAGCTCCTTCAGGAAACCGCTATCAGCCAGCGCCCTCACCTGAGGCTAAGAGATTTGTGGTGGCCTTTGCACTCAAGTTGCTTTGCGATAGTGGAAAGAAAGTAGATGCAGAGAAGCTAAAATCTATCATTGAGAATGAGGAAAAAGAACGTGACAAGAAAAAGTCGGGCGGTGGTAAACCGGGCTATGACCCAAATAATCCATTTGCTAGCCGCCTGGACAGTCCTATAAATATCCCGCCAGCGCCTCTTTTGGAATATGCAGTAATCGAACTAGGGAGATTGAAAGATCCCAAGCAAGAGAATTATCTTATCTCTTATCTTAAGAATGAAAAGTCAGATGCTAGGGCAGAGGCTTGCTTTGCAGTTGCTGCGATCGGTACCAAAAACTGCAAGCAAGCACTGGTAGATACCCTTGATGATAAGGATGGCTGGATAAGATTTTGCGCATACAAGGCGCTCAAAGAACTTGCAAAGATACATGAAAGTGACAAGGACTATATCGCAGACTGGCTCTACGGTAGCGATTCATCGAGGCAGGCAGCAGTAAAAAAGTGGCGTGAGTGGGCCAATAAATAAGAACTCAACAATTATCCACTGTCTCTCTTAATTTTCTAAATTTCTTCCTTCTTGAGTTTTCGAGACATCAGGCTGAATAACGCCTCTCTTGGTGGTTTTTTCTCAAAGAGTACCGAATATACTTCACTGGTTATGGGCATCTCAATTGATTTGAGCTTTGCCAGCTGATAGACCGCCCTTGTTGTTTCCACACCCTCTGCTACCTGATTCATGGTCGAGAATACGTCCTCAAGTGTCCTGCCTCCGCCTATTTCACGTCCGACACGAAGATTTCTGCCGAATGGGCTGTGACAGGTTGTCATTAGATCGCCTAGTCCTGCCAGTCCATAAAAAGTACCCTTTTTAGCGCCCATGGACTCGCCGAATCGTGCCATCTCCACAACGGCTCGTGACAATAGACTGGCCTTTGCGTTATCTCCGAGATAGAGCCCATCACTTATCCCTGCTGCAATCGCAATTATATTCTTCAGTGCACCGGCATATTCAACTCCCAAGATATCATCTAGTATATAAATCCTTATAGTCTTTGAATTTAACATCTTTTGAATGTCTGAGGTGTCATTTTTCGAGGCAACAACAAGGCTCGTGGGTAAGAATCTTGCAACTTCTTCTGCGTGACTTGGGCCTGAAAGCACAAATATTTGCTTGCAGCGAGTTTCTTCTTGAATGATTTCAGATGGCCTGCGGAATCTCTCCAGTTCAATCCCTTTCGACGCAGAAATAATTGGTTTTGTTTTATCTATTACTAGTGACCTAAGAACGCTTCGCATATGCTGGACAGGCACTGATGCAATGTAGATTTCAGCCTCAAGCTCTTTATCAGAACAAAGTTTTATCGAGTCATTAAGCTTAACTCCGGGCAGATACTTTTTGTTCTCATGCCATCGTTTAATATCTGTTGTGTTGCGGCCCCACAGGATAACTTCATGGCCTATCGAGTCAAGAACAACAGAAAGAGAGGTTCCCCACCCGCCGGCGCCAATAATACCTATCTTCATAATTTGTTTTCAGTGCCTGCTAAAAGCCTTTGTAGATTCTCTCTATGTCTTATTAGAACTATCAGGAACATAATAATCGCACCTGCAAATAATAAGTAATTATTTCTGACAACAAAATAAATAGTACTTGATAGCAGCCCTATTAATGAGGCTATGGATACAAGGCGCGATATCGCAAAGAGGAGAGACCAAATTACAATGAAAATGGCCATAGCGATCGGATCCCAGGCAAGCAACACGCCGCAGGAGGTTGCCACTCCTTTCCCTCCTTTGAAATTAAGATATACGGGGAAAAT
>SBBU01000197.1 GCA_005239585.1 Planctomycetaceae bacterium | reverse complement strand
TATGAGATAAACCAAATGTTTCATCTCAGATTTTTTGACAAGGACTAAACTCTATGTTATACGAATCCTTTTTAGACACAATTTTCTTGACAAGTCTCGACCTACCGGTTTAGATGGCTTATTTGGTCTTGTGTTCACTGCATTTATCTTGACACTCAACGGATCTGACCACACCGATATAGCACCATTTACATCTTCTGCGAATACCTTCACTGCATACGTTGCGGCACTACTCCAGATATGAGATGCCGAACCTGTTGCTCCAGATGCAACAAACACTGTTGTACTCGTCGTTCCGTCTCCCCAATCAAATATATATCTTACATTGTCTCCATTTGGATCGAATGCTCTAGTTGAATACGAATAACTTGTACCGATTAGTCCCACTGAAAGCCCCGATGGAATAGACGGCTTTCCCGGCGGAGAATTTGGGCCCTGTATCGCTACAGACAAGGGATTCGAGAAATTGGACGTTGCACCCCATGCGTCTCTTGCGTAAATCCTTACTATAAATGTACCACCGCTTACCCATGTGTGGCTTGCACTTACTGTTACTCCTGATGCAAAATAATCTGTTGTAGTTGTTTCTCCATCACCCCACTCAAAGACATATCGCAAGCTATCTCCATTTGCATCAGTCGTAGATGTTGAATACGTATAGCTTGTGCCTGCTATCCCTGTTGTGGGTCCTGAAGGCACAGAGGGTATATTTGGTGGGGAGTTTGGCGCAACCTTCGTGGCCATATAGTTTGAAACTGCTAGGGAGCTCTCGTTAAGTACCCTTGCGTTATCTGCACTATTTGCAGCGTCGACACTGTAGTCTATCCCTGTTGCCTGACCATCATAATAGACATTCGGATTTGAAAAATGTTGGATTTTTGTATAACCCGAATAGGACATTATAGTTCCATATGACTGGCCAGACTTGCCTGTGAAACTGTAGCCATAACCATATGGAAAACGCTCTCCTACTGCCCAAGGTCGATCGTGATCACATCCCATGTTGTGTCCCATTTCATGCACCAGATTTTTTCCTTGACTACTATATCCGACAACGCTAAATCCATAGTCTGCAGCATTTACAGCAGTGTTCGGATTTATTAGCCAGCCTATCCCGCTTGATCCGTTTATGTAAAGTGATACAAGATCTGCTCCATATTGATCGCGTAATGTGTGCACTTCATCCAGGTACCCATCTGTTTTACTGGTAAGGCGGTTTAAATTTGTCGTCAAATCGCCAACAAAATCACCCGAATTAGGCTCAGTGTAGTTTACCTCAGCGGTCTGTACAAGCCTAAAGCGATGGTTAACCTGACTGTTTAGAAACGCAAAATTGGCGTAATCGACATGAAGATCAATCAATGCCTGCATTGCTGATGTACCGCCAGCGCCTGCGCGAGCAGCAGGCGTATAAACCACCATGATATCTATAGTCTGTGGATTGCCCACTCTGATCGGTAATACCGCGATGTTATTGAATTCGTTGCCTTCGTAAACGGAGTAATTCGTTGGATAGTCAATATAGGCGATAATATAATAGTTACCCTCGGCAATGGTAGATGGGATCGTTACCTGCGTGCTATAAGAGCTAGTCAACCCAACTTCTAGGCTACTTACTGATCGGGATGCTAGTAAGAGATCTCCATATGGCATAGACTGACCCACTATATCAAGTATTTGATTTGTTGAGAGATAATAGACTACATTGGAAGCCAGTGACATATTTGATCCTATACTGCGTACACTTTCTGTTATAGTTATAGTACTACCTGGGAGAACTGTCTTTGGTAAAACAGAAAAAGATGTGATCGCAAGGTCTGGTCGATTCACCACCCTTAGTGCATAAGACATTGTATTGTTTGTCTCTGTACTCTCTGCTACTTGATTGTTCGTGTCTGCCTTTACGATTATATGGTATTCGCCCAGACTAGTGTCAGGTGGTATAAGGAGTGTCTTTGAATATGCTGATTCATCATCTATGAATAGAGATCTTATGCTACTATCCAGTAAAACGTCCAAGCTGTCAACAGCAGTATCTTTTGATAGATAGCACGTTGTCGTAAATATGCCGGTACTTGTAAGCCCTCTATTTTTTACAACATAGTTTAATTTTAATGAACCCCCTGGCACCACAACTAGATCTCCAGTTAAGCAGTGTATGATCAAATCTGACTGGCTTGATACCTTGACAATATTGTTATCTTTGCTGTATTCTACGACAGAGTTGGCAGTATCTATTTTACCTATGATCCAGTAAGCCCTCGAAGCTGTAGGCGCCGGGAATTTGGTTACTTCCCTTGATGAGGCAAAGGGAGCAAGTCCTGATATGGTACGTGACCCTAGAAGCATATCGGAGGCATCTAGTATTTCATCGCTTGAGAGATAAAAGCCCACCAGAAAAGATCCAGCGCTACTCTGTGGTGCACGGTTTTTAACGGTGTTGGTAATGGCGATTTCGTTGGTCGTGGCGTAGATAGCGGTTTTAAACTCGGTAAATGTCAGATCGGTTGTGTTTATTGCATTTAGACTGCGTGAAAGGACATCAAGACTCCTTGCTGTGTTGTACGCAAGCCTACCTGCGTTATCCCAGAAAAACAACCCGCATCCCCATCTACCATCTATTTCTTGATTTCCAATAAATGTCTTTTCCAAGAGAGAAAAGTATTGTCTCTTCCAGCTATCACCTAGCACTTGTATCGCCTTGGTTGTGTTGAAATAACCAGGCATATTTTCTTCTGGAGAAAGACCCGGTCTGCCATCGATACCATAAATATCATATGTTTCAACTGCTTTGCTGATACGTAACTGTTCCAAAAGACTCATTTCATTAAAAAAGAGTGTTACAGCATCCTGTAGTTGTGTCGTTCGAGCCGCACCTGCACGTACCATACCAAGCTCCCCAACTACTCTTCGACATATGGGTGACCCGGTGTAGTTGTATGCTCCCGCTGCACTTGAAGGGTCTGCTTCTTTTTTCATCCATTCAACCGCTTTATCAATTACTACTTGAGGCACAGTAAATCCCGCACCCCTGGCATCTGCCAGTGCTTGCAGGATTTCTCCTACTAGAATGTGCCAAGCAGGATCAGGAACGGGAACTCGACCGTTTGGAAGCCACTTTCCATCTGTTTCCTGAACCTCTGATAGCGCTAAGATTAATGTATTGATCAGTAAGTCTATGGCATTTTGATCTGTAGAATTCTGAAATGCAGCAAGTGATTTAGCAGCGAGCAGGCAGGTAATTGAAAAAGAACAATCAGAGGCAAGTGCACTCCCTACTGTTGAAAGATAATCGCTCTTGCGCTGTTCAAGCGTCGCATTCCATTCTGATATGATTTTTCGAACTCCTCTTTCTGCCGCTGATTGAACATCTGTCCTGTCTCTGTAGGGAGATCCTAAGAGTGATTGCACTGGGATCGCAACGTGTGAAATGTAATACAAGGATCCTGCCCACGCGCCATCTGGCAACTGCCTGCGTAACAGCCAATCGACCCCCTTTCTAATTGCTTCTTCCACTGGCGTATCCACACATGGCTCTTGTAGCTTTCCTTCTTGTATCAGGGTACTCGCAATTGAACGTGTCATAGAAATAGAGGCACTTACACCTATGAATGGAAACAAAGATAACGTGCATAGGATGGTCATACATCCTATTCTTACACACATCCTATGCCATCTTGCCATCTTTGTGCCCATTTCTTCCTCCCCGTAATTTCTCATCTTTTCTTGTCAACTGGTACAACTAGAGCACCACTACATGGCGCCAACTTTTTTTCGTCTATCTCTAAAATCGCATGAGTATCTCCCGATACATACCTTATCTGAAATAAATACTTACCAGGCACCGTGATGTCGCCCACTGCTATCCCTTCCTGTGTCACAACAAGTGCTACACTTCCACGCTTTTCCCCCTCGATTCGCCCATGCCAGATATCGTTGTTTGAGAAACTATTTGCCTTACATTTTGACTCAAAAACTATAGTTACTGAAAGGTGGTCAGAAAGAGTGAGTGCGAGCGGCACCCCCACAGCCAATTTGCCTAAATCTAGCCTAATGAGTTTACTTCCTGCAACCCACGGGTAATTTGCGCGTTGTGATCGCTCCAAAGTCTGTGCCTCGTTGTCCCCCACCACTGATATACAAAGTTTCTCTGTAGGCATCTGGACAATATTTGTGTTTGTTGATGAATTAAGCAGGGCTGTGGTCCTTCTGATTGGCATGTTTGTATCTCGGTCTTTATGATTAGAGATAACGCTGTTTTCATAAGATCGTGCACTCTTTCTATCAGGGGTAGTAAGATCCTGAAAGTTACCTTTAGCAAGTAACGCAAACAGCACTACTAAGAATCCTATTCCAAAGGTAAACACTTTTCTTTTCATAACTACTTTTCTTGTTCCAAGTACCGTTTTCGGTTCTTCATCCATATCTCAGCACCATTAAGGGAAGCGCGAACCTGTTCATCCTTCTCGTTTTGAATGGCAGCTTCAATATCCGAAAGTGCTTTATCTAAGAGTTCTCCCTCTAAGTGCTGTGCATAGGTGCTCAGTGCTACGGCTGTAGCGATGCGTACCTGTGTTTCTATGTCTTTGAGCATTCCCAACAAGGCTCCTACGACTGCCGGTACGAGCCTAGGCTCCAAATGTCTGGCCACTTGTCCCAGCGCCCAAGCGGCAAGCTCACGTGTGACAACGTACTCGTCCTCTAACTTGTCCAGCAGAACTTTCAATGCCCTTTCTGAGATCTCGATCTCGAATTTACCTGCCAGCTCTCCCAACGTACGAGCCGCATAGAAAAATATTGAATTTTGATGCAGTGCCTCCATATACAGCCATGCTTCTTCCCTTGCTACTTTTTCCCCCCTTGAAATCTTCAGTTTTTCCACAACCTTCTCATTTTTCAAAAGCACCTCTGCCAGTGCCTTTTTCTCTTCAGGGCTCAAAAGTTTCGGCTTTTCCTTTAACTTCCTTCCAACTAAGGTTGCCCACTCGATTTTCTCCTTCTCATCGAGAGCTTCCACCAACTCTGGATGGCGCTTGTATAAATCCTTGAATGACCTATCTTCTTTCAGCAACTTTATTGATTTGATGACCATATCCTCCTTCGATAGAGATACGGTATCACCTACACTTGCTCTTGTCT
>SBBU01000351.1 GCA_005239585.1 Planctomycetaceae bacterium | reverse complement strand
GTGTACCAATATTTGCAGAATATGCCTGAGGGTCTATCTGATCTGCAAGCTCAATTCTAACCGATGGGGCCAATTTTCTTGATGGAAGCTGTAAAGACTGGCTCAGATATCTTTCAAGATTAACACATTTTGACCCATTCCCAAGGACCATCAATTCGTCAAATTTAGCCTGTCTGGATATTGAGCCTTTATAATGTCCTAAAAACCTTTGTACTTCATTTACAAGCTTTTGATAGACAGGTAACATGGCTTGATAAATCTTATCGAGGTGCTTATTATCTTTCGCTGATACCTTAACCTGCTCTGCCCTTTGCATTGTGAGATTGAATGTTGTTGCGATTGCCTTTGTAATGTCGTTACCAGTAACAGATATATTTGTTACCCAAAACTTGGAGTCCTCCATGACAATCAACGATGAATTCTCAGCACCCAGGTCAAGCACCACCCTGTTTATTTTTTTATCCTGATCAAACGCCAGAAAAAAGGAGAGAGCGACTGGCGAGAGCTGAATTGCTTCAACATTTAGACCTACTGGGCCGATATTCTGGAGAAATTGCTCTACTATGTCCTGTTTTATTGCGACAAAGATGACCTCCCTCTCTCCTGCACTGCCATCAGAGCTTAGCAAAATGTGCCCCCAACAGACCTCAGAGAGCTCCATAGGTATCTCATTCTTTGCCTCATGTCTGATTTGATCTGCAAGCCTTGACTCCTCCACCTGCGGCAGTCTAACTCTGCGGTTAATTCCTGCATGAGTAGGAATGGAAACTATTACCCTTTCATTTATTCTATTCCTAAATTTAAGTTCCTTTAGTGCGTTTCGAATCTGTTCATCAACTGATTCTGCCGGCTTGTAACGAAAAATATCTGCATGAGTTAGGACCACAGATACCTTATCCCTCTCAAGCCTAACAACCTTGGCAGAGGTCTTACTTACATCAATGCCCCAAGCTGCTTTACGCATCATTACACTTTAAAATCTATCAAACCGCTCAATCGCATTTATTAGACGTCAAATTATACCAACTTCTTTCAACACAGTTCGCAAGTCTTTTTCAAAGGTACCAAGTTCCCTCATATTTCTCAATATAAAGGCCGGATGATATGTAGCGAATACCTTCATGTTGTTATAATCGAAATATTTACCGCGTATCTGTGTGATCGAATATTGATTATTCAGGAGAGAATTAACTGCTACAGAGCCGAGTGCGCAAATGACCTGCGGCTTGATAAACTGAATCTGCCTCAAAAGATGCGAAATACAGGCGACTATCTCCTCAAAGGCCGGTTTTCGATTCTCGGGAGGTCTGCACTTGATAATATTTGCTATATAAACCTCACTTCTTTTAACACCTATCTTTGCAAGTGTAGACTCTAAAAGCTTGCCAGCCCTCCCTACAAAAGGCTCTCCTTTTATATCTTCATCATATCCGGGCGCCTCACCAACAAACACAATCTTTGATTTCAGATTTCCAGATCCAAAGACCACCTGTGTCCTGCCCTTATGAAGACCGCATTTAGTACACTTGAGTACTTTCTGTTTAAACTCCTTGAACTCCTCCGTCATACCGTCTGGTTCTAGCACTGTTTTTTCTTGTTCTCCTCTGCCAATGGCCCCTTGTAGAGTAGCACTAGTGGATGTCCGCTCGTCAGGTGCGCCGCTCTTGAGTTTTCCATGGAGATCAGATTCTGCAAGCGAAACTGAGGTCTTTTGTGGGTTCTGCATGAGACCATCTCTTGATCTGTACTGCAAAAGCCCTGTTTTTTTTGGGACAAAATCTACACCAAAAAGCAGTTGGAATTCCAAATGGGTGGCAAGCTGTTCAAGTTCCCCCTTTTGCATCACTCAAGATTGAGGTGGCGTCTATCCAGTTTTTTATGTGACACTTTTAATTTTGATACAAGCGCAAGTATACATGATTCGAGATAGACGAACATAGCCTGTTCAAAAAGACTCCTGGCCGGCTGTGTTGTTGAGATTAATAATCTCTTACGTTTCTGTTCCAGCGGAACCGGGATTGTAATAACAAGATCTGCATATCGTGCAAGCCCAGAGTTTTCATTAGCAGTTATAGCAACTACCTTTGCGCCTATAGAGAATGCTTTCTTAGCCATATAAAGTGTAAGTTGTGTCTTTCCTGTGCCAGAAGATGCTATCAATGTATCTCTTTCAGTTATAGCAGGAGCTGTTATTTCATCAGCAAGATGTACTTCATATCCTATCTGCATAAGACGCTGACCAAATGCCTTGGTTACAAGCCCGCTTCTACCCATACCTGCTATATAAACACGCTTGGTAGACCCAATTATACCGAGAAGTTTGTCAGTAGCGCTGACATCAATTGTGGAAACAGCCCTTTTTATTTCATTCAGAACTGTTTCAATACAGTTTTTCACTCACTAGTCCTCCTGCGAAGCCCGTAAAACAGCCATAAAAGCCTCCTGTGGGATGTCGACACGTCCAACAGCCTTTAACCGTTTTTTCCCTTCTTTCACCTTCTCTATAAGCTTTGACTTTCTAGTATAATCTCCACCGTAGCACTTTGCAGTAACATTCTTCATTATAGGTCTAATATTTTCGCGAGCGATTATTTTTCCTCCAATAGCTGCCTGTATAGGTATTTGGAACATATGCCTAGGGATCTCTTTCCGGAGAAGCATCACGATTCTCCTTCCCATCGTCTCTGCCTTGCTCCTATGGGCGATAACTGATAACGCATCTATCTCCTGACCTGCAACTAGTATCCTTATTCTAACCAGTTCGCTTGGGAAATAGTCTACAAAACTATAGTCCATTGTTCCATATCCTCGTGTACATGATTTCAACTTATCATAAAAATCATAGACGATATCTGCAAATGGTACATCATATGTCAAAATAACTCTACTGGTTCCTATATATTCTTGTCTAACAAACTGCCCTCTTCTAGACTCGCAAAGTTTCATTATAGAACCGATATATTCCGGTTGAGTTACTACTTTAAGCTGTACAAATGGTTCTCTCCATTCGCTGATAAGCTCCGGAGGAGGAAGCAGAGAGGCATTTGTAATTCTTATGACCTTGCCCTTTGAGACTATTTCATAAGTAACATTTGGGACTGTTTTTACCACTCGAACATTTTGATCCCGCTCCAATCTCTCCTGTACTATTTCCATATGAAGAAGCCCCAGAAAACCAAGGTGAAAGCCAGGACCCAATGCCTCTGAAACCTGCGGTTGATATACAAATGCTGAATCATTTAGGCCAAGGCGCTCAAGGCCCTCTTTTAGTTCATCATAAGTGCTCTCTTCTGCAGGAAAAAAACCACAAAAAACTACTGGGACCGGCTCTTTATATCCTGAAAGTGGAGAGTTGCATGGTTTTGTCGGAAAAGTAACTGTGTCTCCTATCTTGACATCACGAATCGACTTTATATTCGCAATGATATAACCAACTTCACCTGCATAAAGTTCTTGTACCAGTTCCATATGAGGTTTAAATACACCTACTTCCAAGACTTCATGTTCACTCCCTGAACCCATGAACAAAATCTTATCTGATCTTTTGATAGACCCATTTTTTACTCGCACGTAGACTACAACTCCACGGTACTCATCATAATTCGAATCAAATATCAGGGCTTGGAGAGGGGAGTCAGATGAACCAGATGGCGGCGGTACACGATTTATGATTGCCCCCATAAATGCATCAATTCCGGTACCTTCCTTAGCACTGATGTAAATGACCTCATGCTCTTCAAGCTTTAAAAGATCGCTTAATTGTTGAAATGTTTCCTTTGGTTGTGATTGCTTGAGGTCTATCTTGTTTATAACCGGTATTATTTCAAGGCCTGCCTCGATAGCCAACAAGGCATTGGCAACTGTCTGTGCCTGAACTCCCTGGCTGGCATCAACTAGGAGTATCGCACCTTCGCAGGCTGCAAGACTCCTGGAAACCTCATAGGTAAAGTCCACATGACCAGGGGTATCAATAAGATTCAGCTGATAGCCCTTGTATGAAAGTGAAACAGCCTTGGCCTTTATTGTTATGCCCCGTTCACGTTCTATAGAATGTCCGTCGAGGAACTGATCATGGAATTTATGCGGCTGGACAGCGCCAGTAAGTTCAAGAATGCGATCTGCTAATGTTGACTTGCCGTGATCGATGTGGGCAATTATGCAGAAATTTCGTATTTTTTCAGTGCCCATAGTCCTGCTCCGATTACACCAGCAAGATTTTTAAATACAGATGATACAATTCTCAGCCCATGACTGCCAAATAGAAGATTTTTCAGCTCCTTTTGCACAAGTCCTATTATCATTGCTGAATTATAGCTCATACCTCCAGCAAGGACAATTACATCTGGATCAAGAGCACATGTTATGTTAGAAATACCTATGGCAAGCGCCTCGCAAGCCTCAGTTATTGCCTTTCGTGAATGTCTATCAGATGAAAATCTGTCAAAGACATCTTTGCAGGTCAGCAATCGACCGCTAAGGACTTGGTATCTGCGTTCTATAGCACTGGCTGATGCATAGGCTTCAAGGCATCCCCTTGCGCCGCAACCACATTTTCGCCCATTCGGATGGACTTGGACATGACCTAGCTCTGCGGCGAGCCCCTTTGCACCTATGATTAGTTCGCCATTCACCACAATACCACCTCCGATACCAGTTCCAAGCGTATAGAGAACATGACTTGATGTGTTTATAGCCCTGCCACACTTGTATTCTGCCCATGCTGCAACATTTGCATCGTTTTCAATTACCACATCTACGCCGAGTTTTCTTTCAAGCAGTTTTTTAAGCGGGACATTCTTCCATCCTGGGATATTGCAAGCCTTGTATATAATTGTTCGCTCAGCATTTAAAGGCCCAGGAACTCCCACACCAACAACATCTATCTTGTCCGATATTCTCTTATAATAATCAGCTATCAGATTCACTACATCCTCTATTTTTCTAGGAGTTCTAAAGGTTTTATGTGAGCTCAATTCCCCATTCTTACTAACTACTCCAATCTTTATATTTGTTGCCCCAAGGTCAATCCCTAATGCTCTCATCAGAAAGCCAAATGAACTAGATGGAGAAGCAGGCTGATACCGACAAAGATTCCTGTAAGAATCGCAAAATTTTTGGAAGATTTCCTCAAAATCTGAATGGGGTTGTCATGCTTTATCACATCTAATATTACAAGTGACAGAAAACAAATAAACACATACAAGAATATATGCAAAATCTGCATCATTTAAGAATCCCATCGACATCTTCAAGCAATTTTGGTTGTTTGGGAGTCAAAACACTTAAAGATATAGTAAGGTTTAAAATACCAGCAAGACAACAGTAAAGAAGCCCTGTATCAAAGAGCGCAAGTGAAAGACCAGCGACTGGTTCTGCCTTCAGAGGGCTCATGACTTCAAAGAGCAAATAAAGAACTCCACATCCAAATCTACCGAGATAATAGAAAGGGTTATCCTCCCATCCTACCGGCTTGAAACTTGTGAGTAGGAGTCCTATTACAAGAACTACCAATATTGCACAAAAGAAAAATATAGCCTTGTCTTTTTTTCCTATAAACAGATAGCCGCATCCCGGAATAAGCCATCCCAGGAAATAAGCAACCAAACTTTTTTTGTCCTCATCCTTGCATATTAATAAAACACGCAAGCTTATAAAAAAATAGGTGCCAATTATTATAAAGACAGTAGCATCGCTTAAACCAAAACTTGTTCTGAAAAAAAACAGTATGCCAGAGATCCAAACAAACGGATAGAACTCTGCCTCTACAGGTTTAGATTTCCATTGACCAGGCCAGAATGCAAAACCAGCCGATAATATCATTGCAAGGATTAGTGTCTTATCTTCCCACGCCATAATCTATCTCAAAACGCCAAGTTTTAAGAGCTGGAAACATTCACTATACACGATGATGTTATAAACGGAAGTTTTCGCCAAGGTAACGTTCCCTAACCATGCGGTTATTAACAATCTCCTCTTGAGAACCTGATGCTATTACCTTCCCTTCGTCTATGATGTATGATCTGTCTGTAACCTGTAATGTCTCGCGGACGTTGTGATCTGTTAGAAAGACTCCGATATTTTGCTTTTTAAGATCGCATATTATCTTCTGCAAATCGCTTACCGCAATAGGGTCTACGCCGGAAAATGGTTCATCGAGCATCATGATCTTAGGAAACGCTGCGAGCGCCCTGCATATTTCTAGTCGGCGCCTCTCTCCTCCTGACAACGTACACGCATGTCTATCTTTAAGTTCAAACAAGCCATATTGCTTCAAGAGCTCCTCACTTCTTTCTCTCATATTTTTAGAATCGCCCCGTAACTCTAGGACTGCAACTATGTTCTCTTCAAGTGTCAGCCTCTGAAATACAGAAGGCTCTTGTGGTAAGAAGCCTATACCGAGTCTTGCCCTTTTGTAGATAGGCATTCTTGATATATCTATTCCACCAAATTCAATCCTTCCACTATCAGGAGTAACCAACCCCATTATCATTCTGAATGTAGTTGTTTTGCCAGCGCCATTTCGCCCCAAAAGTCCTACAACCTCGCCAAAACCCACCTCTAGCGATACATTATCAACAACACGTCTTCTGCCGTATGATTTCACCAGGCCTGTGGAAGTAATAAGAGTCATGTAGTGACAATACCCTGACTATCAAACGCTATGCCCTGAAGCGACATCTTTAATCTATCAGGATATGGAGAGTTTTCCAGCGCTGTCTTCTTAGTTATCCGCTTGGTTCTGATCAGCTCCAAATAGGACTGGGTAAAGTCATATATCATAGGATCTTTACTTGCTGCCATTATATCTGCTAACTTGGATACCTCGTTATTTGCAATGTTACCAGCTACTGAATTGCTTACAGTCAGCATCTCTGTAGCGAGAACAGGCTCAACTTCAGTTGTAGCTGATGGCAACAATTTCAATGCCATCACAACGCGCAGATTCCTTGCCAGCTCAGACCTGCAAAATCCCTTTCGCTCCGATGGTTCAAGTTCTAAAAGCTGTGTAATAGCTGCGGCCGCAGTGCTGCAGTTGAAAGTCGTAACTAGTAATCTCCCAGACCCCGATACTTTGAAAGCGAACTCAAGACTAGTAGAATCGGCAATGTCGCTGAGATAAACAAGTTCTGCATCAGATTTGTTAATGAGCCGAATTGCCTGATCAAAAGAAGAGATATCACGTCCCATCTCTAACTGAGTGAACAAAGACTGCTTGTCTTTGAATATGTATTCTATTGGGTCTTCCAGTGTAATCACCCTATGTCTTTTCTCGCTATTAAACTCCTCTAAAAGGGATGTAGCAAAGGCAGTCTTGCCACTCCCTGCTGAACCACAGATCAAAATAATTCCCCACTTGTAGTCAAGAAAATTTTTAATCTCATCTGGCAGTGAAATAGTCGAAGTTCCTAGGTGCTTAATAGTCGCAGCAACCTCACCTCGATCTCTATAAACCGTTATCCTGTATCTTCCAGACCCCTGAAGCATATAAGAAAATTCTGTGAGCTTGCACTCTTGGTAATTTTTAATTTGCTCCTCAGACATGATCTCGTATACGAGCTTTTGTATGTCACTGCCCGCCAGGTTCACATTGCCAACCTCATAAAGTTTGTTGTTGATTCTTGCTATAGGTTTTTGACCCGGTTTTAAGTGAATGTAGGTGCTTTTGTTCTTAGTACCCAATGCAAGCAGCTTATCTATCTCCATAGTGCGTCTCATAAAACTTGGAAAATTCCTCGCCTTTCATTGCTGTAATCCAATCTTTGTGGTTTTTGTACCACTCGATAGTAACTTGTAGTCCCTGATCAAATGAACTAGCTGGACGAAAGCCAAGCTCCTTTGCAATCTTTGTGGCATCCACTCTATAACACTTGTCATGGCCCGGCCTATCCTTAACAAGTCTAATCGCGGATCTCGGCTTTCCCAGAATATCCATAATCTGATTTGCAACATCCAAATTTTTCCTGAGATTGCCGCCCGCTATGTTATAAATCTGACCCGGAATGCCTTTATCGACAACAACAAGGAGCGCACGACAGTTATCCTCTACAAAGACCCAATCACGCATATTCTGCCCGTCACCATATAATGGACATTCTTTTCCTTCAAGAGCATTGGTTACAAATAGAGGGATAAATTTCTCCGGGTGCTGATATGGGCCAAAATTATTTGTGCTTCTGGTTATTACTACAGGCAACTTGAATGTATGATAATATGACTTGCAAATAAGGTCAGCCGATGCCTTTGTTGATGAGTAAGGGCTTGAAGGATTTAAGGTCGAATTTTCCGTGAATGCTTCATTATTATCAGCACTGCCATAGACTTCATCAGTTGAGATCTGGATGAATCTCTGAACCTTGTGCTTCAAAGAAGCCTCCAGAAGGACGTATGTCCCATAAACATTGGACCTTACAAAGTTTTCTGCCTCATACAGACTCCTATCCACATGGGATTCTGCTGCAATATTGATAACCACTTCGACACCCTCTTTCATAACATCCGAAATAAGCTCCTTGTCACAAATATCTCCTTTTACAAAACGATAGCGCTTATCACCTGCAATATCATCAAGATTTTGAGCATTACCAGCGTAGGAAATTTTGTCCAGACAAATT
>SBBU01000099.1 GCA_005239585.1 Planctomycetaceae bacterium | reverse complement strand
CCTTCGTGTGGCGTTACGCATATCCTCTACCTTGGGATACTCTCGCATTCGTTATCTCAATTTGTTTTTCCTCTTCCTTTGGAATTGTTCTACAGACTCTATAGAGTTTGACTGTTAAATACTATTTAGGTAATGTTTATTCTCTCAGTTACATAGGCCGGCGTAGCTCAACGGCAGAGCAGCGGTTTCATAAGCCGCGGGTAAGGGTTCGACTCCCCTCGCCGGCATTACTCAGAATTTACTGTAAACGCATCAAAGGTGTTAATTTGTTTGAGTGCACCAATTTGTGATATTATAATGTAGTTATGGCAAACAAAGGAAATAGTAACAATAACGGTGATTTGCGAAAGATACTTGAGGAGTATATAAAAAAAGGGGAGGAACGCTGGGAGAAAAATGAAGAACGTTGGAAGAAAAATGTAGAACGCTGGCAAATGCTTATGGAGTACGTGCGTCAGAATGAAAAACGCCATAGGAAGAATGAAGAACGCCATCAAAAAAATGACCAGCGGATTACTGTGATGTTGCATATGCTACAGAGAGTAGATGAGCGTCTTGAAAAGCAGGAGAAGCGAACAGATTCGGTTTTCAAGATAATCCTAAGGAGGCTTGAGAAGCAACTCGGGTGAGATGAGAATAGCTATAAGTTTATTGTCATTAGTGTTTTTTCTAAGCAATTGTTACTGTCCGCCTGCGGATAAAACTGGCGATAAACCCTACCAGATGGAATCAAAGGGTTGTAATTGTAAAGAGACGATGAAAAATACCGGCAAGACATGTAAATGTAACCACTGTATTGGTGAGGTAGGTACAAAATGTTACTGTGGAGCAGGGAATCCCCCATGTGCATGCGGTGAGATTATGCCATACTGCAAGTGCGAACATTGCACCGGCAAAGCTGGAGTGACTGATTGTCCATGTCTCAAGAGGGATTAGCGTGCAAATCCCAAATGGGTTAGCTGACGAGCATAATTGGAATCTAAGCGTTCAAGAGGCTATTGAACTCCAAAAAAGATTGCGGGGCCAAGTTGTATCAACATCTTGGCCTCAAAAAGTTGACCTGATTGCGGGTGTTGACATGGGTCTTGATGGCGATTACGCCCGTTCTGCAATTGTAATTATGACATGGCCGGGATTAGAGCCAATTGAGGCCAAGACCGCCGTGAGCCAAGTGAAATTTCCATATGTGCCGGGACTTTTGGCCTTCAGGGAGCTTCCAACACTGCTCAAAGCGATTGAGCAGATTAAAAACATCCCAGACATTTTCCTAGTAGACGGACAGGGTATCGCCCATCCAAGGAGATTTGGCATTGCAAGTCATCTAGGAGTTCTTATTGATAAACCTTCCATTGGTTGTGGTAAAACTAGACTCTTCGGAAAGCATGAGAAGCCAAAGCCAGTGCGTGGATCATGTGAATTTCTTTATGACTGTGAAGATAAAATAGGGGCAGTGCTTGTCACACGAGATGGTACAAACCCGATCTATGTCTCTGTAGGGCACAAAGTAACGCTAGAGTGGTCTATAGATTTTGTATTAAAGTGTTCACCAAAGTACAGGATCCCAGAGCCAACCAGGCTTGCAGATAAACTTGCCTCTGGAGAGAGCGTAATGCATGCGCAACGATCGTTTTTTAGGACTACTGCATTCCCCATCCGAAGCTTATTGATTTAAGATCCACGTTTCCTCCGCTTAGGATTGCAACAGTCTTGCCTTTGAGTCTGAGTCTGCCTGAGATAACTGCAGCTACAGATACAGCCCCAGATGGCTCTACAATCAGGTTTTCTTTGAGCATGATGTGCCTAAGGGCCTCGACGATCTCTTCTTCAGTGACAGCAACGATATCGTGTATGAGTTTATTGATAATCTGAAAGTTGAGTTCACCTAATCTCATGACTCGTAGTCCATCAGCAACTGTGTTTATGTTATGTACAATTACAGGTTTTCCATTCTGAATTGACCTCCTGACCTTGTCGACGCCTTTGGGTTCAACCCCAAAAACTTTGACCTTCTTGTTTGCAAGTCCAGCTATGATACCCGCAGCCAGTCCGCCGCCTCCTATTTGAACGATTACATTATCTACATCATTCAGCTGATCGATTATTTCAACTGATATTGTCCCTTGGCCTGCTATTATTGCAGGATCATCAAAAGGCTGTACAAGTTCGAGTCCATCTCGATTAGCGAGCAATTCTGCAAGCAATCTTAGTTCTTCTGATGAATTGCCTTTCTGAATCACTTTTGCACCAAAACGCTTTGTCGCTGTTACTTTGCTTTGAACTGCGCCCTTGGGCATCACGACTGTTGATTTGATTCCCAGCCATTTTGAGGCAAGAGCGACACCCTGACCGTGGTTGCCGGCAGAATATGTGATTACGCCATTCGAATTCTTGCGAATTGATGAGATCTTGTTATAAGCCCCTCTTATCTTGAAGCTACCTCCATATTGTAGATTTTCACACTTGAAGAAGAGGTTGGGAACAAATCTTGACTTTACAATAGGGGTTTTAATTACAACACCCTCAAGTCTTTCAGTAGCCTCTCTTATTTGTGATAGACTAATCCCGCGGTGAGATTTCACTGGTTTAGGTGAGTGATGCCCAGATACCGCTTGTTCGGTCGTAGTAGAGGAAGAGTTTCTCGTCGCCGTGGAATAGCTCATGATGGACACCCCAGCCTGTCTTTCCAAGGTTTAAGACAAGTTCGAAAGATCTGTCTTTATTTATAAAGTCTCGCTCTGGATGTATCGTAAATCCGAGCTTGTCAGTGGTGTCGAGAATCATCTCTAGTGTCTTGGTATTTATATGAGACACGTGTGCCCCTGTGAGTTTTATGAGAAGATCTCTTAGGATGGCCTCCAGCAGTTTCAAGGCGGAACCTTTTTCTCTAAAAACGATTTTTGCTATACGATTGTCTGCTGAGGAGTATAGAAACTTTTGTAAAGGTGTGGTGAACGAAAATAGGGTAAAGGAATTCTGCAGGTCATGGTAGGAGATCGCATCAGTCTGGAGAGCAGAAAATTCTATAGGACAAGTTGAGTTTCGGCTGAGTTCGCAGATCTTTTGAAACGATTTCCAGGCTGTCTTGACCAAGTTTCCGCCTATAACCTCCCCAGTTAATCCGAGTTCGTCTTTAAACAAGCGTCCTGTGGGACAATAGTCATGTCTGAAGATATGTCCCTCTTTAGTTATAAATTTGTCATTTACATCATCGCTCGTGCCTTTTTCCCAGTAGCTTTCGTTAAGGATGCCTGTATCAAACTTTGAGAGCACAAAGTTCATACCACTTGGCTCTTTAGTAAATGCCAAGTCAGCAATATTTAAGGGCAGGGCGTAGAGGTGTATTTCTCCTGCAGATCTCACATCAATAAAAACTTCAACTTCTGAGATTGCTGTGTTTTGAAAAGTCATTGTGCAGAATATTTTACTCCTGAATAGGCAAGTTTCAAGGATAGCTTCCCTGTCTTGTTTGCCAAGTTTTTGCGTTTGACATCAACATACCGTTTAGTAAAATGACCCTTCAACCTTATTTTATCAGGGGTGTTTTTAGGGGGTGCGAAATGTCTATAAGGATTGGGATTAATGGATTTGGCAGGATCGGAAGGATTATATTCCGCGCAATGGCCAAGCGCCCGGATTTTAATATTCTAGCGATCAATGACCTCTCAGAGCCCTCAATGTTGGCCCATCTTCTGAAATATGACTCGGTCTTTGGGCGCTATGAGGGCGATGTAAGAGCGGTAGAGGACTCGCTCGTAGTTGACGGTAAAAGGATAAAGATTGTGAAGGAAAAGGATCCTGCAAAACTTCCGTGGAAGGATCTTGATGTGGAGGTGGCTATCGAGTCTACCGGTGTCTTTACGGACATGGTAAGTTGTCAAAAACATATTCAGGCAGGCGCCAGAAGATGTCTGCTTTCAGCGCCTGCGAAGGATCCAGTTGATATTACTGTGTGCCTTGGTGTCAACCACACTCTGATAAAACCTGAACACAAGGTCTTTTCAAATGCTTCATGTACCACAAATTGTCTGGCGCCTGTTGTTAAGGTGCTTAATGAAAGGTTTGGAGTAGAAAGGGGACTAATGACTACGGTACATGCCTTTACCAACGATCAACGCACTGCCGACCAGATTCATTCTGACCCGCGAAGGGCAAGAGCGGCAAGTCAGAACATAATTCCAACCACGACGGGCGCGGCACGTGCTATTGGACTCGTAATCCCTGAACTCAAGGGAAAACTCGACGGTGTCGCGATGCGCGTCCCTGTAATAGATGGTTCGGTAATAGATCTTGTCGCAGAACTCAAAAAACCGGCGACTGTGGCAGATATTAACAAGGCAATGCAAGAATCAAGTCAGAAGGAGTTGAAGAACGTACTTGAATATACGGAGGATCCAGTTGTGTCATCTGATATAATTGGGAATTCACACTCTGCCGTTTTTGATGCAAAATCGACAATGATACTTGGGAATAATCTTGTCAAAGTCGTGGCTTGGTATGACAATGAATGGGCTTACTCACAAAGATGCGCAGATGTAATCTATTACATCCAGACAGGTAAGCTCCCTCCTTGGTTCTCATAGAGTGAAAAAACTTTCAATTAAAGACCTTGACATAACAGGTAAACAAGTACTCCTGCGTCTGGATTTAAATGTCCCTATTGAATCAGGTAAAATAACAAATGACGTTAGAATACGCGAGTCCCTTCCCACAATAGAGTATATAACTCAACAAGCCGCATGCGTGATAATGTCACATCTTGGGAGGCCGAAGGGTAAGGATAGTTCCTTATCTCTAAGACCAGTCGCAGAGAGGTTGGGTTCCCTCTTGTCGAACCAAGTCGTGTTTGTGGATGACTGTCTTATTCCAACAGTAGGGCAAGTCGGTCAGATCCTATTGCTCGAAAATCTAAGATACTATCGCGAGGAGGAGGCAGACGACAAGGAGTTTGCAAAAAAACTTGCTGAAAAAAGGGACGTATATGTGAACGATGGCTTTGGGGTGTCACACAGGGCACACGCCTCGGTTCATGCAGTCGCACAGTTTTTTGACAAGCCTTGCGCAGGTTTTTTGATGGAGAAGGAGATAGCAAATCTTGGGAAGCTCCTTCATTTACCGGAAAGACCATTTGTTGCACTCTTGGGTGGAGCCAAAGTTTCAGATAAGATCCTTTTGATTTCTAACCTGCTAAGACAGGTCGATAGACTCTTGATAGGCGGCGCCATGGCCTATACTTTTCTAAAAGCAATGGGTAAAGATGTTGGAAATTCGTTGGTCGAAAATGACAGGCTCGATCTGGCTAGATCCATAATGTCATCTGGAAAGATAGTGCTTCCTGTTGATCATGTCCTTGAAGACGGATCAATTGTAGAAACGATAAGCGCAGCCAGCTGCGCGTTTGATATCGGTCCAAAGACAGTCGCGCTCTTTAAAGAGGAATTGGGCGTGGCTCGCACTATACTTTGCAACGGCCCAGTTGGGATGTTCGAGAGGCCTCAATATGAGAATGGTACTAGGCAGGTCATGACTCTCATTTCAGGTCTTAAAGGTATGAAGG